>DATFGS010000223.1:0-3341 GCA_035249225.1 Candidatus Methylomirabilota bacterium
GCGGGCGCAGGAGCTGCTGCTGGGGGCGGAGTGGCCGGGGAACGTGCGGCAGCTCGAGAACTGCATCGAGCAGGCGGTGGTCCTCAGCGAGAACGACACCGTGGACGTCGACGTGCTCCCGCTCGCGGAGGCGGCCGGCAAGCGCGGCGACTCCGCCCGGCCGGGGCTGCCGGCGGGGCTGACGCTGCGGGACCTGGAGCAGCAGTACATCCTCCAGACGCTCGACGGCGTGGGCGGTAATCGTACGCAGGCGGCGCGCCAGCTCGGGATCAGCCTTCGTTGCCTGCAGTACAAGCTGAAGGCCTACCGGCACGCGGAAGCGCTCACGCGCTCCGACGGGAGCGCGGCCGAGGGCTCCCGCATCACGCCGCCGGGTTCCGCGCGGCGCGCGGTGTCGTCCCTGAACGACGTGCTCGCGCTCGGCGATCGCCGGCGCATGCTGATGTCCTGAGCGGCCGCCCTTCGGGGCCGCCCGCGGCTTGTCGCGCCGCCCTCACCGGGGTATCCTCGGCGGGCGGTGACCGGAGTCCTCCCCGCTGCTTCGCCCGATCCCGACGACGGCGAATCCTTCGCGCGCCGTCACGTCCGTCACAACGTCGTCGCCCTGAGCGTCGACCTCGGCCTCTTCCTCGTCGGGCTGTCGTTCGCGTCGCAGAGCACGGTCCTTCCCGCCTTCGCGGCCCACCTGGGCGCCTCCAACCTCGTCATCGGCGCGATCCCGGCGCTGATGACGCTCGGATGGAACCTCCCGTCGCTGTTCGCGGCGGGCTACACCGAATCGCTCGTCCGCAAGCTGCCGTTCGTCCTGCGCTACACGATCTGGGAGCGCCTGCCGTTTCTCGGCCTGGCCGCGGTCGCGTTCTTCCTCGCCCGCCCGGCTCCCACGCTCTCGCTCGCCTTGATGCTGGGCATGCTGCTGTTGATCACCGGCGTGGGCGGGGTCCTCATGCCCGCCTGGATGGACATCGTCGCCCGCGCGGTGCCGGTGGGGCTGCGCGGACGCTTCTTCGCGGTGTCGAACCTGCTCGGCGCCGCGGGCGGCCTGCTGGGCAGCGTGCTCACCGCGTGGGTCCTCGCCCGGATGCCCGCAACCGACGGCTACGCGGTCTGCTTCCTCATGGCGACGCTGTGCGTGGGCCTGTCGTACGTGGCGCTCGCGCGCGTGCGCGAGCCGTGGGCCGCCGCGGCGGAGGCCGCTCCGCCGCTCGGCGCCCATCTGCGGCGCGCCGGCCGCCTGCTGCGGGAGGACGGGAACCTGCGCTGGTTTCTCGTCGCCCGCACGCTGGTCCAGCTCGGCACGATGGCGTCCGGCTTCTACACCGTGTACGCGCTCCGCCACTACGCGGCGCCGGACTGGGCGGTGGGCGTGTTCACGGCCGCGCTGCTCGCGGGCCAGATGACGGGGAACGCGGCGCTCGGGGCGCGCGCCGATCGCGCGGGCCACCTGGCCCCGCTCGGGATCGGGGCGGGAGCGCTCCTGCTCGCCAACGTCGGGGCGCTGCTCGCGCCATCGCTCGAGCTGTTCGTCCTCGTCTTCGCCCTGAAGGGCGTCCACCTCGCCGCGGTGAACGTCTCGGGCCTGAACGTGCTGCTCGAGTTCGCGCCGAGCCCGGCCGCACGGCCCACCTACGTGGGCCTCGGGACCACCCTGCTGACGCCGGTGGCCTTCGGTGGTCCGTTGATCGCCGGGGTCATGGCCGACGCGCTCGGCTTCCCGGCGGTGTTCGTGGTGGCGGCCCTGGGCAGCCTGGCCGGGCTCGGCGTGCTGCTCGGCCGTGTGCGCGAGCCCCGCCATCGCCCCGCGGCCACCCGCTGAGGAGCCCGGGCACCGGCCCCGCCGTGATATCTTCCCGGCCGGGAACCTCGGGGTCCAATCGAGAGTTTTGAGGCATAACGTGAGATGGCGTCCATATTCTATCTTTCGGTCCTGCTGCTGATGCTCGCCGCCCCGGACGCGGCCGCCCAGACCACCCGCGAGCAGATCGCCCGCGGCAAGTACGTGTTCGGCGCGGCGGCGGGCTGCGGGTGCCATACCGTGCCCAAGCAGCCGCTCAACGCGGGCGGGCGCAAGTACGACGGGCCGTTCGGGACCGTCTACTCGTCGAACATCACGCCCGACCCCACCACCGGGATCGGAAAGTGGACGGATGAGCAGATCATCACGGCCACCCGGTCGGGGCGCCGGCCCAACGGCGAGCGGCTCATCCCGGTGCATCCGTACACCGTGTTCAACGGCATGGCCGAGCAGGATCTGAAGGACGTGGTCGCCTATCTGCGCTCAGTGCCCCCGATCAACCGCCCGACGCCGGCGAAGAAGATCTCGGTCCCGATGTTCGAGAGCGTGTTCCTCCCGGCCTGGCTGGCGACCTTCGCGGCGATCGAGTCCCCGCCCAAGTCGGCCGCCACCTCGGGCGTGGCGCGCGGGGAGTACCTGACGCGCGCGGTGTCCCACTGCGGGGAGTGCCACACGCCCCGGACCATGACGATGGCGGTAGACAACACCCGCTTCCTCGCGGGCAACCAGAAGGGCAAGGGACCGGAAGGCTCCGCGGTGCCGAACATCACGCCGGATCGCGAGACGGGACTCGGGAGCTGGACCGAGGAGCAGATCACCGACTACCTCGAGACGGGGAACAAGCCCGACGGCGACGTGGCGGGCGGGTTGATGATGGAGGTCATCCAGGGCTCCTCGGCGGGTTACAAGGACTTGACCAAGGCCGACCGGCAGGCGATCGCCAAGTACCTGAAGACCATCCCGGCGATCAAGAACAAGATCGATTAGCCAACCTTCACCAGCCGGACGGGACGCCGCGGAAGCGCGACCGGTCCGCCAGAGGAGGCACGATGAACGGACGACTGAGACTCACCGCCCGCGTGATCGTCACTGCCAGCTTGGTCATCGGGGTCGCGGCCGGATGCGCCACCCAGTCCGCCGCGAAGAAGGGGAGCGGCGACGTGGTCGCGGATCGCCAGCGCCTGATGAAGTCGGTCGGCGGTAACTGGGGGGACATCCAGGCCAAGGCCAAGGCCGGCAACATCGAGGGCGTCGCGGTGAACGCGGAGGTGCTCGCCCTCTACTCGCAGGAGATCCCGAGCCTGTTCCCGGCCGGCTCCGGCACCGACAAGTCGAAGGCGAAGCCGGAAATTTGGCAGAAGTGGCCCGAGTTCGAGGCCGCGGCCAAGAACCTCGGGGTGCAGGCCGAGAAGCTTCGCGACGCCGCGCGGGCCAAGAACGAGCAGCTCACGCAGGATCTCGTGAAGGACTTCGGCCGCCAGGCCTGCGGAACCTGCCACACCCCGTTCCGCCAGCCCCCGCCGCAGCAGCCGCGGTCGTAACGCCC
>DATFGS010000224.1:0-1080 GCA_035249225.1 Candidatus Methylomirabilota bacterium
GGCAGCACGCCCGCGGTGTAGGGGCCGCCCTTGACGGCCAGGATGGCCAGGCGCGTGGCCGCGTTGCCCGCGGGGCCGAGGCCGCCGAAGACGAGGCCCTTGAGCTTGCCCTGGGGCCAGGCCGAGAAGAAGGCGGCGCGCTCCATGGTGCGGATCTTCACGCGGATGCCCACCGCGGAGAGATAGCTCGCGATGGCCTCGCCGGCGCCCTCGTAGGGCGGCGCGATGGTGAAGTCGCCCGCGTCGAGGCCGCGCGGGAAGCCGGCCTCCGCGAGCAGGCGCTTCGCCCGTGCGGGGTCGTAGGGATCCGGATCGATGGGCAGGGCGAAGTCGAGCGCGCGCGGCACCACGTTGCCGGTGAGCCCGGCGAAGCCGAGCTGCTCGGCGTCGTTCATCGCGCGCCGGTCGATCGCGTAGCTGGCCGCCGCGCGCACCCGCGGATCCTGCCAGGGCGAGCCGACCTCCCACTGGCCCCGGAAGTCGAGGAAGAAGATGGTGTTGCTCCGCACCGCCATCAGGCGCAGGCCCGGCGTGCGCCGCACCTCCTCCGCGATGGGGCCGTTGAGGAAGTACGCGATGTCCACGTCGCCCCGCTTGAGCGCGGCGGCGCGGGTCGTCTCGTCGGGGAGGCTGCGGAAGATCAGCTTCTTCACCGCGGGCGTCTTCCGCCAGTAGCCGTCGAAGGCCTCGAGCTGGAGCTCCACGCCCGGGGTGAAGCTGATCACCTTGTAGGGCCCCGCCCCGATCGGCGCCTTCTTGAAGCCCTCGTCGCCGACCTGCTCGACGTACTTCTTCGGCACGACCCAGCCCGCGCTGCTCGCGGTGGTGCCATAGAAGGTGATGAAGTCCGACCACGGCTCCTTCAGGTGGAACTGGACGCGCCGCGAGTCGAGCACGCGGACTTCCTGGACGCGCTCCTTGAACGTGCTCGCGTTCGCGCCCCGGTAGCGCTCGAAGGAGAACTTCACGTCCTCGGCGGTGACGCGCTCGCCGTTGTGGAAGCGCGCGTTGGCGCGCAGCGTGAAGTCGTAGACGAGCCCGTTGGGCGAGACGGTCCACGACTCGGCGAGGCTCCCCGCG
>DATFGS010000225.1:0-11763 GCA_035249225.1 Candidatus Methylomirabilota bacterium
GGCGCGTGGAGCGCCGACACGTGTCAGAAGGTGGAGCGCTTCGTCGACACGGCGCAGACGTTCCACCTCCCGATCGTCTACCTCGTGGACTGTCCCGGATTCCTGATCGGCAGCGAAGCCGAGCGCACGGGCACGATCAAGCAGGGCGTGCGCGCGATGTCCGCGATCTGGCAATCGACCATGCCGTGGTGCGCGGTCATCATCCGCAACGTGTTCGGGGTGGCGGGCGCGGCGCACAAGCCGGGGGCGCGCTATGGCCCGCGCTACGCGTGGCCGTCGGGGCGCTGGGGCTCGCTGCCCCTCGAGGGCGGCATCGAGGCGGCCTACCGTGCCGACATCCAGGCCGCCGCCGACCCGGCCGCGAAGATGATCGAAATCGAGGAACGGCTGCAGAAGCTCCGCTCGCCCTTCCGCTCGGCGGAGGCGTTCTGGATCGAGGAGATCATCGACCCGCGCGCCACCCGCCCGCTGCTCTGCGAATTCGCCGAGCTGGCCGCCCCGCTGCGCGAGGCGGGCCCGTCCACCCATCGCATGCGCCCCTGAGAAAGGCTCTCTCGACATGGCGTACAAGGCTTTCGACCTGACCGGCAAGACCGCGATCGTCACCGGCGGCAACAGCGGCATCGGCCTCGGCATGGCGGAGGCGATGGCCCAGGCGGGCGCCGCGGTCTGCATCTGGGGCACCAACGAGGACAAGAACGTGCACGCGCTCGCGCGGCTGCACGCGATCGGGGGAAAGGCGCTCGCGCTCCGCTGCGACGTGAGCGACGAGGCGGCGGTGGAGCACGCCTTCGCGGAGACCGTGTCCACCCTCGGCGGCGTGGACGCGTGCTTCGTCAACGCGGGGGTCTCCGGGCGCGGCAGCGCGGCGAGCTTCGCGGAGATGACCACCCAGGAGTGGCACCGGGTGCTGGCGGTGAATCTCGACGGCGCCTTCTTCACCCTGCGCGCGGCCGCGCGGCACATGACCGCGCGCGGGGCCGGCGGCTCGCTGGCGGTCACCGCGAGCCTGGCCGCGCTCGAGGGCTCCCCGCTCAGCGCCCACTACGCGGCCAGCAAGGGCGCGATGCTCTCGGTGATGCGCGCGCTCTCGGTCGGCCTCGCGCGGCACAAGATCCGCGTCAACGCCATCGTGCCGGGCTGGATCGACACCCCCATGACCGAGAAGGCGGTTCACGGCGACGTCTTCAAGGCGCGCGTGCTCCCGCGGGTGCCCGCCCGGCGCTGGGGGACCGGCAACGACTTCGGCGGCATCGCGGTGTACCTGGCCAGCGATGCCAGCAGCTACCACACCGGCGACACCTTCGTCATCGACGGCGGCTACGCGATCTTCTAGCGCAGCCGCACCGGCTCCTCCGCCCGCCACTGTCCGGGCGGCAGCGCGCCGAGCGCGTACGGCCCGATCGCGACGCGGATCAGCCGCAGCGTCGGGTGCCCCACCGCCGCGGTCATGCGTCGCACCTGCCGGTTGCGTCCCTCGCGGATCCCGATCTCGATCCACGACGTGGGAATCGCCGCACGGTAGCGGATCGGCGGATCGCGCGGCCAGAGGCGGGGCGGCTCGGCGATGAGCCGCGCGCGCGCCGGCCGCGTGCGCCCGTCCTTCAGGACCACGCCCGCGCGGAGCTTCTCGATCGCGGCTTCGTCGGGCACGCCCTCCACCTGGGCCCAGTACGTCTTCTCCACGCCGTGCCGCGGCTCGGCCAGGCGCGCCTGGAGCGCGCCGTCGTCGGTGAGCAGCACGAGCCCCTCGCTGTCGTGGTCGAGGCGGCCGGCCGGGTAGACGCCGGAGACCGAGACGTAGCGGGCGAGCGTGGGCCGGCCCTCCGTGTCGGTGAACTGGCACAGCACGCCGTAGGGCTTGTTCAGGAGGAGCAGCTTCACTCGGGCTCGAGCGCCGCCATCTGCCGCGGATCCAGCTCGAGCCAGACCTTCTCGTCCACCTCGAAGACCTCGTGCGGGCGCGCGGTGACCCGCAGGGCGAGCGCGCTGTCCGCCGGGCGCACCGTATAGTCCCAGTGCTCGCCCAGGTAGGCGCGCTGGGTGACCCGGCCGGGGACGACGCGGGCCCGGTCGGCGCCGGGCGGGGGCTGGCGGTGCAGCACGATGGACTGCGGCCGCAGCGAGAAGCTCACGCGGCCCGCGAGCGCGGCCGGCTCCGCGAAGGCGCGCCGCGCGAGCGCGAAGCGGTCGAAGACGACCTCCTCGCCGCGCACCTCCCCTTCGAGCAGGTTGGTGCGCCCGATGAAGCCGGCCACGAACCGCGTGCGGGGCCGCGCGTAGAGCTCGCGGGGGGCGTCCACCTGCTCGACCCGGCCCTGGTTCATGACCGCGATACGGTCGGAGGCGACCATCGCCTCCGCCTGGTCGTGGGTCACGTACACGGTGGTGATGTGGAACTCGTCGTGCAGGCGCCGGATCTCGTAGCGCATCTCCTCGCGGAGGTTGGCGTCGAGGTTGCTCAGCGGCTCGTCGAGCAGCAGCACCGCGGGCTGCACCACGATGGCGCGCGCCAGGGCCACGCGCTGCTGCTGGCCGCCCGACAGCTCCTGGGGGTAGCGCGCGGCCAGGTGGCCCATCTGCACCACGTCGAGGATCTTGGCGACCCGGGTCTGGATCTCGGCCCGGGGCAGGCGCCGCACCTCGAGCCCGAACGCCACGTTCTCCGCGACCGTCATGTTGGGCCAGATCGCGTAGCTCTGGAAGATCATGGACATGTTGCGCTTCTCGGGCGGCAGGGTGGAGCCGGGCGAGGAGATCGTGCGCCCGTCCATCGCGATGGTGCCCTCGCTCGGGTCGAGGAAGCCCGCGATCATCCGAAGGGTGGTGGTCTTGCCGCAGCCCGACGGCCCGAGAAGGGAGACGAACTCGCCGGGCGGGAGCGTCAGGTTGAAGCGATCCACCGCGGTCACGCTGCCGAAGCGTCGGCTCACGTCGGTGAGGACGAGACGGCTCACGTGGCGGTCCGCCTCAAGAGAAAATCTCGGCCGACCAGGCGGAAGCCCACCAGCACCAGCGCCACCGTGACCACCACCAGGATCAGGCCCATCGAGGAGAGCACCTCGAAGTTGCCCTCGTCGCTCTTGTCGAAGAGGAGGACCGAGAGGACCTGGGTGCCGGTGGTGTAGAGGAAGATCGCGGAGGAGAGCTCGCGGGTGGCCGGGATGAAGACCAGGATGAAGGCGCCGGCCAGCCCGCGCCGGAGCAGGGGGATCACCACCCGGCGCAGGGCGAGGAGCCGGCTGCCCCCCAGGATGCGCGCGGCGTCCTCCAGCTCCGGGTTGATGCTGCGCAGGGCCGCGTCGCTGTTGGTGTACGCGATCGGCAGGAAGCGGGTGGCGAAGGCGAGGATCAGGATCCAGGCGGTGCCGTAGAGGACCAGCGGCTTCGTGGTGTAGGCCGCGTAGAAGCCGATCGCGAGGACGATGCCCGGGATCACGAAGGGCGCCATCGCCACGTAGGTCAGCGCGCGGCCGAGCGGCACCAGCCGCCGGGCCACGATGTAGGCGATGGCCAGCGCCAGGATCAGGGCGAGGATCGACGCGGCTCCCGCGTAGACGAAGGTGTTCACGGTGGCCGCGCGGGTGGCGGTCTGGTCGAAGAGCACGAAGCGCAGGTTGCGCAGGGTGACGTTGTCGAAGGAGAAGCCGCGGCCCCAGGCCCGCGCGAAGGCGGCCTGCAGCACCACCAGCATCGGCATGAAGAACGAGAGCGACGTGACGAAGAGGCAGTAGGCGAGCAGCGGCCAGCGCCAGCGGCCGAGGCGCACCATGCGCCGCTCGCCGCCCTTGCCGGTCAGGGCCACGAAGCCCTTGCGGGCGATGATCCGGTACTGGAGCCAGAAGAGGAACACGGTGATCAGCAGCAGCGGCATCGCGTAGGCCGCGGCCATCTGCACGCGCGGCGGGAACTCGAACATCTGCCAGAGCGTGGTGGTCATGACCTGGAAGCGCGCGGGCAGCGCGATGAGCGCGGGGGCCCCGAAGAGCGCGATGGCCTCGAGAAACGACACGATGAACGCGCCCATGATCGCGGGCAGGGCCAGCGGCAAGGTCACCCGCAGCGTGGTGCGCAGCGCGCCCGCCCCCAGGGTGCTGGCCGCGTCCTCCATCTCGGAGGAGATCAGGTCGAGCGCGGAGCGGGTGAACACGAACATGTACGGGAAGGAGTAGCAGGCGATGACGAGGACGAGCCCGGTCATGCTGTAGACGTTGAAGGGCCCGGCGGCCGCCCCGGTGAGGCCGGTGTAGATGCGGTTGAGCCAACCCGCGTTGGGCCCGGCCATCAGGATCCAAGCCACCGCGCCCAGGTAGTTCGGCATGATGAACGTGCCGAGCACCGCCGCCCACACCAGGCCCTTGCCCGGCATGTCGGTGCGGGAGACCGCCCACGCCATCGGCACCCCGAAGACGGTGCACACCACCGCCGCCGCGAGCCCGACCACCACCGAGTTGATCAGCGCCTCGACGTAGCGCCAGCGCCCGTAGGCCGCCGCGTAGTTGTCGAGCGTGAACGCGCCGGTGTCCGGGTGCTCGAAGCTCGCCCACAGGAGACGGGCGAGCGGATTGACCACGAGCAGCAGCAGCAGCGCGATCAGCAGCAGCCAGACGACGAGCGACCTGTCGAAGGACCGGTCAGATGCCAAAGGTCTCGCGGAAGAGCTCCTTGACCTCGGGGATGCCCTTCTCGATCTCGATGGAGGTCGGCCGGATCGTCTTCACCTCCGCGATGGACTTGGCGCCGGCCATCGGCTTCACGTGCTTGTTCACCGGGTCCTGGTGCTGCGACACCATCACGTCGTTGCCCTCGCGGCTGAGGAGGTACTCCATGAAGAGCTTGGCCGCGTTGGGCGCGGGCGCGTTCTTGACGATGCCGGAGGCGGAGACCATCAGGATCGCGCCGTCCTCCGGGTAGACGACCGCGAGCGGGTTGCCCTTGGCTCGGCTCTCGAGGGTGGTGGCCGACGGGCCCGCCGCCACGATCGATTCCTTGGCGTTCAGCATGGTCACGGTGTCGTTGATCGAGCGGCCGATGCGCGGCTTGTTCAGCTCGAGCTTCTTGAAGTAGTCCCAGCCGTACAGCTTCTTCATCTGGACCACCCAGGTGCCCACGTAGCCGCTGAAGCCGGGATGGCCGATCGAGACCTTGTTCTTCCAGCGGGGATCGGCGAGGTCGGTCCACTTCTTGGGCGCCTCCGAGGCCGAGACCACGCTCGTGTTGTAGGTGATCAGCACGAGGCCGGCCGCGGTGGCGACGAACATGTCGTCGGGATCGTTGAACGACCGGAAGGCGTCCACCAGCTCGGGCAAGTTCTTGGGCTTGTAGGGCTGTAGCCACCCGTCCTGCTTCATCTTGGTGTAGTGGCTCTGGTCGGTGGAGCTGATCACCGAGGCCTGGGCGATGCCCGCCTTCTGGTCCTGGGCCAGCCGCTGGTAGGCCACCTGGGCGGTGGTGCGGATGTAGTTGCACTTCACCCCCGGGTACTTCTTCTCGAAGCCCTGGCAGAGCGCGGCCGCGGTCTCCGAGTTGTAGTGCGCGGTGTACCAGGTGAATTCCTTCTCCTTCTTGGCCGCCTCGTGCAGCGCCTTCTCGCCGTCGAAGGCGGGCACGGGAGCCGCCGGGCCGAGCGCGAGCGTGACGACGAGAGCCGCGAGGAGAGATGTCGAGAGAGCCGTCATGAGTCGTACCCCCGTTCGAGAACCGCGTGGCTGCGGGGACCCATCGGCGCCACGCCGAAGGTCCGGTGGAGCCGCCCGAGCATGATGAAGGCGCCGGTGATGAGCCCCAGCTCCACCAGCTCGGCGTCGGTGAAGTGCGTGCGCATCCCGGTCATGAACGCGTCATCGATCGCGGTGTGATTCGCCGCGAGCTTCTCCGCGAACGCGAGCGCCGCGCGCTCGCGCTCCGTCGCCTCCGCCTGCCCGGCCAGCTTCGGGAGCAGGTCGAGGTAGAGTCCCGGCGCCCTCTCCGAGGGCTCGCGCGCGCTCGCTCAGCGCGCGCATTCGTTGAGCGCGGCGATCTTCAGGCGTACCAGCTCCTTCAGCGCGAAGGGGAGCTGCCCGCCGTACTTGGTCGGCCGGTAGAAGCGCAGGAAGGCGGCGAAGAGCTCGGGGGAGTGGCCGTAGACCCCGTACATCTCGTCGCCCGAGGTCTCGGCCATGCGGCGGAGCTCCGGATCGGCGATCGCGTCGGGCCGCAGGATCTCCAGGCGCGCCATCGGCTACCGGCCGGTGAAGCGGGGCGCGCGCTTCTCCACGAAGTGGGCCACGCCCTCCTTGAAGTCCTCCGCGCCGAAGCTCTTCTGCATCTCCTCGTCGCCCACCGCGGTCGCCTCGGCCAGGCCCTGGAACTGCGCCTCCCAGATCTGGCGCTTGATGACCCGCAGCGAGCGCGGCGACACCAGATCGGCGAGCTCGCGCGCGTAGGCCCGCACGTCCTCCTGGAGCGTCGCGGCCGGCTTCACCTGGGCGACCAGGCCCATCGCGAGCGCCTCCGCCGCGGTGATCTTGCGCGCGGAGAGGAGCAGGTCGAGGCCGTGCTGCAGGCCCACCAGGCGGGGCAGCAGCCAGCTCACCCCGTGCTCGGCGATGAGCCCGCGGCGCGAGAACGCGGTGGTGAAGACCGCGGTGTCGGCGGCGATGCGCAGGTCGCAGTAGAGGGAGACCACGAGCCCGAGCCCGGCGGTGGCTCCGTTCAGCGCCGCGATGATCGGCTTCGGCACCATCGGGAAGTAGGCGTACGGGCCGCGGAAGTCGGCGCGCACGGTCGGGTCCCCCGCCGCCCGCCCGGGCTCCGCCGCGGCGTCGCCCGGCTCCGGTCGGCCCGCGCCCACGATGCCCGTGAGCAGCTGCATGTCCGCGCCCGCGCAGAAGCCGCGTCCGGCGCCGGTGAGCACGATCACGCGCACCGCCTCGTCGCGCGCGGCCTCGTCCATGGCCTGGCGCACCTCGCGCCCCATCACCGCGGTCCAGGCGTTCAGCTTGTCGGGCCGGTTCAGGGTGACGGTGGCGACGCGGTCCTTCACCTCGTACAGGATCTGCTCGTAGCCCATGGTGAGCGCGCTCTCCCCCCGCGTGACGTGCCCCGCATGATAGCCCACCCGGTCCCCCTCGTCACCCCAGCCTAGCGGGATTCGCGGTCGATGGCGGGGCCGGCCAGGAGGGACACGATGGCGACGAGGGCGGAGAGGGCGGCGAAGACGGCCCAGGCGACCGCGTAGGAGTCGGAGCCCTCGAGCAGGAGGCCGAAGATCGGCGGGCCGACCAGGAGGCCGAGCACGATGGCGGCGAAGGCCACGCCGCTCAGGAGGCCGGCCTGGTCGCGCCCGCCGGCCTCCACGCTGATCACGAAGAAGATGCCGACCCAGCCGTAGGCGCCGACGCCGGTGGCGAAGGCGAGGACGCCCGCGAGGCCGGCCGAGGAGGCGGGCCAGACCGCGTAGACGCCGAAGATGACCGCGCCGATCGCGCCGGTGAACGCGAGCCAGCGCGAGCGTCGTCCCGCGGCCCAGCGATCACTCGCCGCGCCGAGGACCAGGCGCGACACCGCGCCGCCCGCCTGCGAGGCGGCGACGAGCAGCCCGGCGCCGATCTTGTCGAAGCCGAGCCCCTGGATCGTGAAGAGCGGCAGGTAGCTCAGCACCGCGCCCTGGACCATGCCGAGCACGAAGCCGGTGGCGAAGAAGACGACCAGCGCGGGCCGCCGGGCCCACCACCACGTGGAGGCGGTCTCGCTCGTGCCCACCGCCATCGGCGCGCCGCGCGCACCCGCGCTGAACGCGGCGAGCGGCCGCCAGCCGAGCGCCACCGGCACCGCCACGATCACCGAGCAGGCGCCGACCGCGTAGCGCCAGCCCAGCGTGGCCGCGATCGCGGGCAGGGCCAGGGCGGCGACCAGGCCGCCCAGCGTGAGCCCCATCTGCTTGACGCCCATCGCGATGCCGCGCTCGCTCACCGGGAACACGTCCATGATGGCCTTGCCCAGCGCCGGGTTCACCACGCTCCAGCCGCTGCCCGCCACGAACAGGCAGAAGAGGAAGGCGAGGAAGCCGGGCGCGAACGCGCCCGCGATGAGCCCGATCGACGCCACCGCGAGGCCGCCCAGGAACGACGGCCGCACGCCCAGCCGATCCGCGAGCCGGCCGCCGGGCAGCGAGAACAGGAGGCCCGAGAGATAGATGGACGGGACGAGGAACGCGACCTGCAAGCGCGTGAGCCCGAGGCCCTCCACCAGGCTCGGCGACAGCGGGGAGATGCCGAGCATGCCGAAGGCGCCCGCCCCGTAGGACATCGTGAGGACCGCCAGCAGGCGCCAGCGCGTCCCCGGCGCGGGCGCGCTCACCGGATCCAGCGCCAGACCTGCTCCGGGGTGATCGGCAGCGCGCGGACCACCACGCCCAGGTGGGCGAGCGCATCCTCGACCGCGTTCGCGACCGCGGCGGGACCGGGAATCGCGCCGCCCTCGCCCACGCCCTTGGCGCCGAGCGGCGTCACCGGCGAGGGATGCTCGAGCCGGTCCACCTCGATGAGCGGCACGTCCACCGCGGTCGGCTTGAGGTAGTCCACGAGCGTAGAGGTCAGCAGCTGCCCCTGCGCGTCGTAGCGGAACTCCTCGAGCAGCGCGGCGCCGATGCCGTGCGCGGTCGCCCCGTGCACCATGCCCTCCACGATGAGCGGGTTGAGCTCGCGCCCGCAGTCGTGCACCACGAGGTACCTGAGGATCTTCACGAGCCCGGTGCGCGGGTCGATCTCCACCAGGCAGCAGTGGGCGGCGTTGGAGAACACGAGCTGGGAGCGCACGCGGCGCTCGCCGTCGATCGGCCGGGCGAGCGGGTTCTGGTGCGCGTGCCGCGCCTCGAGCCCCGGCTCCTCGCCGGGCGGCAGGCCGAGCACGTCGGCGTAGGCGGTGCGCGCCAGCTCCGCGAAGCCGAGCCGCCGGTCCGGCGCGCCGCGCACCGCCACCGCGCCTCCGCCCAGCTCGAGATCGGCCACCGCGGCCTCCAGCCGGTGCGCGGCGATGCGCAGGAGCTTGGCCCGCACGCGCGCGGCCGCGCCCACCACCGCGCCCACGTCGGTGACCGAGAACTTGTTCGAGTAGTTGCCGGAGAGGTAGAGCCAGGGCGTGGTCGCCGAGTCGAAGCCGCGGGCCACCGTGATCGCGTCCGGGGTGAGGCCGAGCTCGTCGGCCACGATCTGGGCGAGGACCGTCTCGTAGCCCTGGCCGCTCGGCGGGTCGCCGAGCGACACGCACACGTGACCGTCGGGCTCCACGCGCACCATCGCCGCCTCCGCGGAGCCCGACGCCGCGCGCCGCCCGGTGACGATCTCGTAGGACGCGAGGTTGGTGCCCGCCGGCTCCACCGACGAGGCGATGCCGATGCCGAGCAGCCGCCCGTCGGCGCGCGCGGCGGCCTGCTCGGCGCGGCGCTCCGCGTAGCCGAAGCGCTCCAGCGCGAGCCGCAGGGTCGCGGGGTAGTCGCCGCTGTCGTATTGCGCCCCCGGCGGGGTGGTGTACGGCATCTGCGCGGCGGTGACGTAGTTGCGCTGGCGCAGCTCGGCCGGATCCAGGCCCAGGCGCCGGGCGAGCAGGGCCATCGCCCGCTCGATGGCGAAGCACATGAACGGCTTGCCGATGCCGCGGTTGGCTCCGCTCGGGCACTTGTTGGTCAGCACCGACCACGCCTCGTAGCGCACCGCGGGGATGCGGTACCCGTTGGCGATGTTGCCGAGCTTGATCAGGTTGTGCTGGGTCGGGGTGACGAGGTTCTTGCCCTCGTCGGCGATGTCGCGCACCGACAGCGCCAGCACGGTGCCGTCGGCCCGGTAGGCGAGCTCCACGTCCATGATCCCGTTGCAGGCGTGCATGAGGGCGGTGAGGTTCTCGATCCGGTCCTCGATCCACTTCACGGGCCGGCCGCTCTTGCGCGCGAGGATCGCGCAGATGAGCAGGTAGGCGGGCCGCCGCTTGTTGCCGAAGCCGCCGCCGATGTCCGGGCACGAGAGCCGCACCCGCGCCTGGGGCACGCCGAGGGAAGCGGCCAGCGTCGAGATGGTCAGGCCCGGCCGCTGGTCGTTGGTCCAGAACTCGAAGACGTCGGTGCCCGCGTCGTACTCCGCGATGGCGCCGAAGGTCTCGAGCGGGGTGGAGGCGTAGCGCTGGATCGTGAACCGCTCCCGGAGCACCCCGTCCGCGCGGGTCATCGCCTCGTCCACGGGCCCGTAGGTGAGGGTGTCGTGCCAGACCACATTGGTGCCGAGCTGCGGATAGAGGAGCGGCGCGCCGGGCGCGATGGCGGCCTCGGGATCCACCACCGCGGGCAGCGGCTCGTACTCCACCCGGATGCGCTCGAGCGCGTCCTCGGCGGTGGCGCGATCGACCGCCGCCACCGCGGCCACCGGCTCGCCCACATAGCGCGCGCGGTCCACCGCCAGGCAGTAGTCGGGCACCGCCGCGGTGGTGGGGATGAGCGGGCGGATGGGGCCGGAGCGCGCCGCGGCTTCCGCGCCGGTCAGGACCGCGAGCACGCCGGGCTGCACCTCCGCCTCGCGCGGGTCGATCGCCACGATGCGCGCGTGGGCGTGCGGGCTGCGCAGCATCGCCGCGTGGAGCATCCGCGGGCGGCCGAGGTCGTCCACGAAGCGGCCCCGGCCGGCTACCAGCCGGGCGTCCTCCCGGAGCGGCACCGGCCGCCCGACCCAGCCCGCCCCGGGCTCGTGGCTCACGCGCGGGCCTTCGCCGGGGGCGCGGCGGCCGCCTCCTCCACCGCGCGCACGATGTTGACGTAGCCCGTGCACATGCAGAGGTTGCCGGAGATCGCCTCGCGGATGCTCTCGGTCGATGGCGTCGGATCCTGGGCCAGCAGCTCGGTGGCGGTCACGATCATGCCGGGCGTGCAGAAGCCGCACTGCAGGGCGTGGCAGACGCGGAAGGATTCCTGGAGCGGGCTCAGCCCCTCGGCCGGCGTGAGCCCCTCGATCGTCGTGACCGCGCGGCCGTCGAGCTGCGCCGCGAACAGCAGGCAGCTCCGCGCGCTCCGGCCGTCCACCAGCACCGTGCAGGCGCCGCACACGCCGTGCTCGCAGCCCACGTGGGTGCCGGTGAGCCCGAGCTCCTCCCGGAGGAAGTCGGCGAGCGAGCGCCGCGCCTCGACCAGGTGCTCCACCGGACGGCCGTTGACGGTGAGGCGCACGGAGAGCCGCTCGCTCGGCGCGGTCATCGCGTGCCTCCGGCGAGCCGCGCGCCCGCCTGGAGCAGGGCGCGCTCGACGAGCACGGTGGCCAGGTGCCGCCGATACTCCGCCGACCCGTGGACGTCGCTCGGGGGATCGCAGTCGGTGCCCGCCGCCGCACCGGCGCGAGCCGCGGCGTCCGCGTCCAGCCGCCCGCCCGCCAGCACCCGCTCCGCGCCGCCGAGCCGGATCGGCCGATCCCCGACCCCGAAGCCGACCAGTCGGACTCCCTCGATCCTCTTTCCCCCGAGGGGGGGAGAGGGCAGGGTGACCGCCACCCCGGCCAGCGCGAAGTCGCCGGGCCGCCGCGCGATCTCGACGAACCCCCAGCCGGCCGGCCGCGCCGGGACCTCGAGCGCGGTCAGGACCTCGTCGGGCTCGAGCGTGGTCGCCAGCAGGCCGCGAAAGAACGCGTCCGCCGCGACCTCTCGCGCCCCGCGCGGCCCCGTGACCTGGACGCGCGCGTCGAGGGCCACCAGCGCGGCGGGCAGCTCCGCGGCGGGATCGGCGTGCGCCACGCTGCCGCCGAGCGTGCC
>DATFGS010000226.1:0-14158 GCA_035249225.1 Candidatus Methylomirabilota bacterium
CCCTCGACCCTGCTCCACAAGATCTCGGAGATCTACGACCGCATCGCGTTCGCGGGCGTGGGCAAGTACAACGAGTTCGAGAATCTCCGGGTCGCGGGCGTCCGCCACGCCGACGTCAAGGGCTACTCCTACAGCCGCGGCGACGTGAGCGCCAAGTCGCTCGCCAACGCCTACTCCCAGGCCCTCGGCAACATCTTCACCCAGGACATCAAGCCGTTCGAGGTGGAGGTCCTGGTGGTGGAGGTGGGCGACACCAACGGGACCAAGAACGAGATCTACCACATCCTCTACGACGGCACGATCGAGGACGAGAAGAACTACGCGGCGATGGGCGGCCAGTCCGAGGAGATCCGCCGGTACCTGAAGGACAACTTCCAGGAGAACCTGGACGTGGCCGCCGCCCTCAAGCTGGGGGTCCGCGCCCTGATGGTCACCCAGAACAAGACGCTCACCGAGCGCGACCTCGAGGTGGCCGTCCTCGATCGCACCAAGGAGCGCCGCAAGTTCCGGCGCATCCCCGCCGAAGCCCTCCACCAGCTCCTCACCGAAACCACCTAGCCTAGCCGTCTGCGATTTTCCTCCTAGGGCGGCGAGCGTGTCCGAGTTTCCTCCGTTCGAGCGCCGGCTTCGCCGGCGCAATCCCCGCCCTTGGGGGGAGGCTCGGAGGGGGCCGTCGAGGCCCCCTCCGAATGGTTTGCCCCCCGGCCCCACCCCTGTTACCCTGAAGGTCACATGAAGCGCCGGATCTTCGGCCTCGAGAACGAGTACGGCCTCACCTGCACCCTGAACGGCCAGCGCCGCCTGTCGCCCGACAACGTGGCGCGCTACCTCTTCGAGAAGGTCATCCCGGGCGCTCGCAACGCCAACGTGTTCCTGGAGAACGGGGCGCGGCTGTACCTCGACACCGGCTTCCATCCCGAGTACGCCACTCCCGAGTGTGACGACATCACCGATCTGGTGATCCACGACAAGGCGGGCGAGCGCATCGTGGAGGATCTGCTGCACCAGGCCGAGAAGCGGCTCCGCGAGGACGGCATCTCGGGTCACATCCTGCTCTTCAAGAACAACACCGACTCCGCGGGCAACTCGTACGGCTGCCACGAGAACTACCTGGTGAGCCGCGACGTCTCGTTCCAGCGGCTCGCGGAGGGGCTGATCCCGTTCTTCGTGACCCGGCAGATCTTCGCGGGCGCGGGCAAGGTGCTGCAGACCCCGCGGGGCTTCCACTACTGCCTCTCGCAGCGGGCCCAGCACATCTGCCAGGAGATCTCGGGCGCGACCACCTCGTCCCGCTCGATCATCAACACGCGGGACGAGCCCCACGCCGACGCCGAGAAGTACCGCCGCCTGCACGTGATCGTGGGCGACTCCAACATGTCCGAGGTCGCGACCTACCTCAAGGTGGGCACGACCGCGCTGATCCTGGACATGATCGAGGACGGCCACTTCGATCGCGACTACAGCCTGCAGTCGCCCGTCCAGGCCATCCGCGACATCAGCCACGATCCGACCCTGCGCGAGACCATCCGCCTGAAGGACGGGCGGGCGATCACCCCCCTGCAGCTGCAGATGGAGTACCTCGAGCACGCCACCCGCTACGTGCAGGCCATCGACGCGGACCCGATCACCCGGGACGTGCTCGCGCGGTGGACCTACGTGATCGAGCAGCTCGCGGACGACCCGATGCAGCTCAACCGCGAGGTCGACTGGGTGATCAAGCAGCAGCTCATCCAGGCCTACATGGAGAAGAATCGCCTGTCCTGGCGCGACCCCAAGGTCTCGCTCATGGACCTCCAGTACCACGACATCCGGCCCGACAAGGGGCTCTACTTCAGTCTGGTACGCCGCGACCTGGTGGACCGCATCACCGACGATGAGTCCATCGAGCGCGCCAAGCACGTGCCCCCCCAGACCACGCGGGCCCGGCTGCGGGGAGAATTCATCCGTCAGGCCAACCTCAAGGGTAAGGACTACCGAGTGGACTGGGTCTATCTCAAGCTCAACGATCCGGAGCGTGAGACCATTCTCTGCAAGGACCCATTCCAGAGCCACGACGAGCGCGTCGAGCGACTGATCCGCTCGTTCTAGACGACACCACTCGCGCGGTTTCCGGCGAGCGGCGCAGGACCGACCAACCGATGCCCTTCACGCCGCTCTCTCCCGACATCATGGACGCCATCGTCGCCGGCCAGCACGGCGACCCGTTCGCGGTACTGGGCCCGCACCCCGGCGGCGACGGCACGATCGGCGTGCGGGCCTTCCTGCCCGCGGCCCGCGCGGCCGCCGCGCTCACGCCCGACGGGGCGATCACCCCGCTGCGGTTGGTGCACCCGGGCGGCCTCTGGGAGGGCCGCGTGCCCGGGCGCGCCCTGCCCCTCGCCTACCGTCTCCGCCTCGTGGACGACCAGGGGCGGGTGGGCGAGATCGAGGACCCCTACCGGTTCTCGTCCACGCTCAGCGGGTACGACCTGCACCTGCTCGGCGAGGGCACCCACTTCCGACTCTTCGAGCGCCTCGGGGCCCACCCGCTGCGGCACGAAGGAGTGGACGGCGTGCGATTCGCGGTCTGGGCGCCCAACGCGCGGCGGGTGAGCGTGGTCGGCGACTGGAACGGCTGGGACGGGCGGACGCAGCCCATGCGCCTGCACCCGGGCAATGGCATCTGGGAGATCTTCCTGCCGGGCGTGCTGCTGGACGCCCGCTACAAGTACGAGATCGTCGGACGCGACGGCGGGCTGCTCGCGCTCAAGACGGACCCGGTGGCCTTCGCCTTCGAGCCCGACGAGCCGCGCACCGCCTCCGCGGTGGTGGACCTCACCGGGTTCACCTGGGGCGACCAGGAATGGATGGACGAGCGCAAGCGGCGCAACGCGCTTCACCGCCCCATGTCGGTGTACGAGGTGCATCTCGGCTCGTGGCGGCGCTCGGAGCCCGGCACGCTCCCGAGCTACCGCGAGCTCGCCGAGCAGCTCGGCGACTACGTGACCGAGATGGGCTTCACTCACGTGGAGCTCCTCCCGGTCACCGAGCATCCCTACTACGCCTCCTGGGGCTACCAGACGCTCGGGTACTTCGCGCCGACCCGCCGCTACGGCACCCCCGCCGACTTCATGGCGTTCGTGGACACGCTCCACCGCCGCGGCATCGGAGTCATCATGGACTGGGTGCCGGCCCACTTTCCCAAGGACGCCCATGGGCTCGCCTTCTTCGACGGCACCCACCTCTACGAGCACGACGACCCGAACCTCCGCGACCACCCCGACTGGGGCACCCGCGTGTTCAACTACGGCCGCCGCGAAGTCGCCAACTTCCTGATCGCCAACGCGGTGTTCTGGCTCGAGCGCTACCACATCGACGGCCTGCGGGTCGACGCGGTCGCCTCGATGATCTACCGGGACTACTCGCGCAAGGCGGGCGAGTGGGTGCCCAACGAGTACGGCGGCCGCGAGAACCTGGAGGCGCTCGCCTTCCTCCGGAAGCTGAACGAGGTGGTCTACGGCGGCCAGCCCGGGGCGGCCACCATCGCGGAGGAATCCACCGCGTGGCCGCAGGTGTCGCGGCCGGTGCACCTGGGCGGGCTCGGCTTCGGCTTCAAGTGGAACATGGGCTGGATGCACGACATCCTGGAGTTCATGCAGCACGAGCCGGTCCACCGGAAGTACCACCACAACCAGCTCACCTTCGGCCTGCTGTACGCGTGGACCGAGAACTTCGTGCTCCCGCTCTCCCACGATGAGGTGGTCTACGGCAAGCGCTCCCTCGCCCGCAAGATGCCCGGCGACGACTGGCAGCGCTTCGCGAACCTGCGCCTGCTCTACACGTTCATGTGGGCCTACCCGGGCAAGAAGCTCGTCTTCATGGGCGGCGAGTTCGGCCAGTCCGACGAGTGGAGCCACGACCGCGAGCTCGACTGGTCGCTGCTCGACATGGGCCCGTACCACCGCGGCGTCCAGCGGCTGGTGCGAGACCTCAACCACGTCTACCGCGACGAGCGGTCGCTCCACGAGCTGGACTTCGAGCCCGCGGGCTTCCAGTGGATGGACTGCAGCGACTGGGAGCAGAGCATCGTGACGTTCTGCCGCTTCTCCCGAACCCGGGAGCGGCTGCTGCTCTGCGCGTGCAACTTCACCCCGGTGGCGCGGCGCGGCTACCGGGTCGGCGTCCCCCGCCCCGGCTTCTACCGCGAGGCGATCAACTCCGACGCCTCCGTCTACGGCGGCGGCGACGTGGGCAACGCGGGCGGGGTGGCGAGCGAGCCGGTCCCGTGGCACGGGCAGCCGCACTCGGTGGTGCTCACCCTGCCGCCCCTCGCCGCGCTCTGGCTGATCCCGGCCTGAGGCGACGCCCACCCATGGCCGACGCTCCCCGCACCCGCCCGGGCCGGCCGTATCCGCTCGGCGCCACCTGGGACGGGACCGGCGTCAACTTCGCCCTCTTCAGCGAGCACGCCACTGCGGTGGCGCTCTGCTTCTTCGACGAGCGCGATCCGGGCAAGGAGATCCGCCAGGTCCGGCTCGAGCAGCGGACCGATCAGGTGTGGCACGCCTACGTCCCGGGGATCCGCCCCGGCGCCCTCTACGCGTACCGGGTGAACGGCCCCTACGAGCCCGCCCAGGGGCACCGCTTCAACCCGGCCAAGGCGCTGCTCGACCCCTATGCGAAGGCGATCGCGGGCACCCTCGAGTGGAACGAGGCCTTCTTCGGCTACCGCATCGGCGACCCCGCCGGGGACTCCCGGCCCCACGACCGCGACAGCGGGCCGTACGTGCCCAAGAGCGTGGTGGTCGATCCGACCTTCGACTGGGAAGACGATCGGCCGCTGCTCACGCGCTGGTCGCGGACCGTCATCTACGAGGTCCACGTCAAGGGCTTCACCAGGCTCCATCCGGACGTGCCGCCCGAGCTGCGCGGCACCTACGCGGGTCTCGCCTCCGACGCGGCGGTGCGGCACCTGACCGAGCTCGGCGTCACCGCGGTCGAGCTGCTCCCCATCCACCACTCGGTCACCGAGAAATACCAGGCCGATCGCGGGTTCACCAACTACTGGGGCTACAACTCGATCGGCTTCTTCTGCCCCGACTCGCGCTTCTCCTCCTCGGGGCACCGGGGCCAGCAGGTGGACGAGTTCAAAACCATGGTGAAGCGGCTGCACCGCGCGGGCATCGAGGTGATCCTCGACGTGGTCTACAACCACACCGCGGAGGGCAACCATCTGGGGCCGACGCTCTGCTTCCGCGGCATCGACAACGACGCCTACTACCGCCTCTCGCCCGAGGATCCGCGCTTCTACGTGGACTACACCGGGACCGGCAACACGCTGAACATGCGGCACCCGCGCACCATCCAGCTCATGATGGACAGCCTGCGCTACTGGGTGCTCGAGATGCACGTGGACGGCTTCCGCTTCGACCTCGCGGCCGCGCTGGCCCGCGAGCTCCACGACGTGGATCGCCTCTCCGCCTTCTTCGACGTGATCCACCAGGACCCGGTGATCTCGCAGGTCAAGCTCATCGCCGAGCCCTGGGACCTCGGCCAGGGCGGCTACCAGGTCGGCAACTTCCCGGTGGGGTGGACGGAGTGGAACGGCAAGTACCGCGACACCATCCGCCGCTACTGGAAGGGTGACGAGGGACAGGTCGCCGAGCTCGCCTACCGCCTCACCGGCTCGAGCGACCTCTACGAGATGGGCGGCCGCCGGCCCTACGCCAGCGTCAACTTCGTCACCGCCCACGACGGCTTCACCCTCGCCGACCTCGTCTCCTACAACGACAAGCACAACCTGGCCAACGGCGAGAACAACCGGGACGGCAGCGACGACAACAACTCCTGGAACTGCGGGGTCGAGGGGCCGACCTCCGATCCCGCGATCATCGCGCTTCGCGAGCGGCAGGTGCGCAACTTCCTGACCACCCTCTTCCTGTCCCAGGGCATCCCGATGCTGGTGGCGGGCGACGAGATGGGGCGCACCCAGCACGGCAACAACAACGCCTACTGCCAGGACAACGAGCTGTCCTGGCTGCACTGGCCCCCCGGCGAGAGCGGGCAGCGCCTGATCGACTTCACCCGCCGGCTCATCCAGCTCAAGCACGCCAACCCGGTCTTCCACCGGCGCATGTTCTTCCACGGGCGCCGCATCCAGGGCTCGGCGGTGAAGGACCTCGCCTGGTTTCGCCCCGACGGCCACGAGATGACCGACGAGGAGTGGCAGAACAGCCTGAGCCGCTGCCTCGGCCTCCGGCTGGCCGGCGACGCGATCGAGGAGGTCGACGACCTCGGCGAGCCGATCGTGGGCGACACGTTCCTCATCCTGCTCAACGCCCATCACGAGCCGGTGCCCTTCGTGCTGCCCGCCCACGAGAACCGGGTGACCTGGGATCCGGTGCTCGACACGCGCGACTGGGACGGTGGCGCGGGGCGTCCGTCCCTGCACACCGGCGAGCAGTACGTGCTCGAGGGCCGCTCCCTCGCCGTCCTGCGCCTCCACCGCGAGCCCCACGTCTAGGAGACCCGACCGATGACCGACTCGCCCGAGTTCGACTCCGAGCTGCACCGCACCGCGCTGGCCCAGCTCGATCGGGTCGCGACCAAGCTCGCGCTCGACTCCGACATCCACGAGCGGCTGCGCTTCCCGCGCCGGGCCCTCGTGGTCTCGGTGCCGATCCGGATGGACCGCGGAGACACCGAGGTGTTCATCGGCTACCGCGTGCACCACAACACCGCGCTCGGCCCCACCAAGGGCGGCCTGCGCTACGACCTCGGGGTCAACCTGGGCGAGGTCACCGCGCTCGCGATGCTGATGAGCTGGAAGTGCGCCCTGATGGGCCTGCCCTACGGCGGCGCCAAGGGCGGCGTGCGCTGCAACCCGCGCGAGCTCTCCCCGCGGGAGCTGGAGCATCTCACGCGCCGCTACACCACCGAGATCATCCACATGATCGGCCCCGATCTCGACATCCCCGCCCCCGACCTCGGCACCGACGAGCAGACCATGGCGTGGATGATGGACACCTACTCGATGACCCAGGGCAAGAGCGTGCCCGGGGTGGTCACCGGCAAGCCGATCATCGTGGGCGGCTCCGCGGGGCGGCGCGAGGCCACCGGGCGCGGCATCGTCTTCGTGCTCTACCAGGCGGCGAAGAGCCTGGGCCAGGAGCTCCGGGGCAAGAAGATCGTCGTCCAGGGCTTCGGCAACGTGGGCAGCGTCGCCGCGCGACTGCTGTGGAACGACGGGTGCACGATCGCGGGGATCAGCGACGTCAAGGGCGGGCTGTGGAATCCCGCCGGCCTCGACGTCCGCCAGCTCCAGGACCACGTGACCCAGACCGGCAGCGTGGTCGGCTTCCCGGGCGCGGAGCCGGTGACCAACGAGGCGATCCTGGAGCAGCCCTGCGACGTGCTGATCCCGGCCGCGGTCGACTCGGTCATCCACGCGCGCAACGCCGACCGCGTCAAGGCCCACATCGTCGTGGAGGCCGCCAACGGGCCCACCACGCCCGAGGCGGACGTGATCCTGCGCGACCGCGGGGTGACCGTCATGCCCGACATCCTCTGCAACGCGGGCGGCGTGGTCGTGTCGTACTTCGAGTGGGTGCAGGGCCTGCAGTACTACTTCTGGAAGGAGAGCGAGATCGTCGCGCGGCTGCAGGAGATCATGGCGCGGTCGTTCACCAGCGTGTGGCGGACCTCGCAGAAGGCGGGGGTCGATCTCCGGACCGGCGCGCTGATGGAGGGCATCAGCCGGGTGGCCGACGCCCACGTCTCCCGCGGCCTCTACCCGTAGCCGCCTCCGGAGGAGCCGCCGGCGGCGCGTCGATCGGGGGCCGCCGCAGGGCCCACCGGATCCCCGCCGCCGCCACCAGGACCCCGGCCACGCTCGCGAGCTGTCCTACGCGCAGCGGGCCGATCCAGAAGCTGTCGAGCCGCAGCGCCTCGATGAAGAACCGGCCGACCGAGTAGAGCCCGACGTAGGCGAAGAAGACGCCCCCGGGATGCCGCCCGATCCGCGACCGGATCCACCACACGAGCAGGGCGAACACGGCCAGGTTCCACAGCGACTCGTAGAGGAACGTGGGATGGAAGAAATCGACCTGCCGGAATTCGAGCGGCCGGTGCGGCGGCGAGATGAAGAGCTTCCAGGGCAGATCGGTGGGAGCCCCGAAGGCCTCCTCGTTGAAGAAGTTCCCCCAGCGCCCGATCGCCTGGCCCAGGATCATGCTGGGCGCGATGACGTCGAGGGAGCGCAGCACCGGCACCCCCCAGCGCCACGCGAGCCACGCGCCGACCAGGGGGCCCACGATGAGCCCGCCGTGCATCGCGAGCCCGCCCTCCCAGACCGCGACGATCTTCGACGGATACCGGCCGTAGTAGTCCCAGTTGAAGACGACCTCGTACAGGCGGGCGCCCACCAGGCCCGCCACCACCGCCCACTGGGCGGTGCGGATGATCTCGTCGGCGGGCAGCCCCTCGCGGAGCGCGCGCCGGTGGGCGATCCAGAAGCCCACCAGGATCGCGGTGGCCATGAGGATGCCGTACCAGCGGATCTCGAGCGGGCCGAGCTTCACTGCGATGGCGCCGGGCGAGGCGAACACGCTCAGCACGATAGCACGGCGCCGCCCGACCGCAGCGCTAGCGGTAGTCGAGCCCCGCGGCGGCGAACTTGGCCTTGAAGGCGGGCCGGGTCAGAAAGGCGATGAACGCCCGTGCGGCGTCCGGCGCGGTGCTGCGGGCGGCCAGGCCCGCGGAGTAGACGGTGACCTTCTGGAGATCGGGCGGCAGCGGGCCCACCAGGGTGACCCCC
Organism: Candidatus Methylomirabilota bacterium; assembly: GCA_035249225.1. Taxonomy (GTDB): domain Bacteria; phylum Methylomirabilota; class Methylomirabilia; order Rokubacteriales; family CSP1-6; genus CAMLFJ01. The sequence goes on from DATFGS010000226.1 coordinate 8,795, forward strand.
TTCACGGGCACGATCTCGCTGATCTGGTGCACGACCACCTCGGCTTCACCGGACGCGACCTTCTCGGCCGGATAGCCGCCGGGCACGAGCTGGCTCTTGCCCCGCACCGCCTCCGCGATGCCGAGCCGGTCCAGCACGCTCGCGAAGTGGATGCCGCTGGTGGCGCCCTGCTTGGGATCCACGTACACGATGGACTTGGCCGAAAGCAGCGTCTGCTTGAACGCCTCCGACGTCGCGATGTCGGGCCTGGGCGCGCCCTCGCGCACGCCGAGCCCCATGCCGGTCCGCGCGAGGTCGGCGCGAGTCCCCGGCACCACCGAGCCCTGCTTGGCCACGTCGTCGATGGCCACGTCGGTCATGATGACGACGTCCACCGGCTCCGCGCCCGCCAGCTTGCCGCGGGTGACGCCGACCGTGCCGAAGGAGAGGGTCACGGAGTTTCCCGTCTCCTGCTGGAAGGCCTGCGCGAGCTCGGTGACGATGGCCCGCACCGCGCCCGCGCTGAAGACGCGGACCTCGGCGGCGGCGGCCGCGCCCACCCCCATGCCCGTGATGCTCGCCCACAGCCCCGCCGCGATCGCCGCCCGCCTCAGGATCGTCATGTCTTCTCCTTTTCGGAGGCCGGGGCCAAGCCCGCCTCCGGATTCAGATCGTAGAGCTGCCGCCGCGCCCCGCGCCCGTACCCCGCCCCCGGTCCGCTCCAGAGCGCGGTGTCGACCGGCCGGCCGTGGGCCCGGACCCAATCGGCGAGCGGGCGCCCGGCCGCCTCGGCGCCCATGAAGCGGCTCGCGATCGAGAGCTCACCCAGCATGACGAATCGCACCTGCCGCTCCTCGACGAGCCGCCCCAGGCGCTCCGGCGTCAGGATGGGGTCGAGACCGTGGAAACCGCCCATCGCCATCACCGGCTCGCCCGTCGCGATGATAACCGGGGAGGCGAGCTGTGCGCTCGGCGTCGCCAGCAGGAAGCGCTCGCCGTGATGGTTCGCGCGGAGGAAGGCGATCAGGGCCCGGCGGTCCTCCGCCTCCACGACGCGCCAGCGCGGCTCGAAGCCGGGCGACCGCGCGCTGAGACGGCCGATGTCCGCCGACGGGATCACCGCGATCCCGCGCACCAGCACGGTGCTGAGCGCCCATGCCGCCGGCATCACCAGCAGCGCGGCCAGCCCGAGGCCGAGGGCCGCGGCGGCCGGAGCCGCCGCGAGGCGGGGACGGAGCGCCAGCGCCACCAGGGTGACGGCGGCGACCAGCGTGGCGGCGAGAGCCCAGATCGGCAGCCGCCGATGCCAGTCGTCCGCGACCACCGGGAGCCCGGCCGAGTGCACGTACACCTGCCACAGCGCGGTGACGAGCAGCGCGCCCGGCAGCAGCATCGCGGGCGCGCCGCCGCCTCGGTAGCGCGCCCCCGCCTGGGCCACACCCACCGCGGCGAGCGCGGCCAGGGGCGGGCCGAGGGTCGACATGTAGTAGAAGTGGAAGATGCCGCCCGCGTAGCTGTAGACCGCGGCGTAGGTGAACGCCCAGCCGGCCCACAAGAGCACGCCCTGACGCGCCGGCGAGCCGGGCGGCCGCGCGCCACCCGTGATCAGGATCGCCACCGGAACCAGCGCGAGCGGCAGGAGCCACTCGGCCTGGGCCGCGAGCAGGCCGTCGGCGAGGCGTCCCAGCCCCACCGGCGCGCGCACGAAGAGCCGTCCGTAGGCGGAGGCCCCCGCGGAGGCCGGCGCCGGTCCGGCCGTGGAGCGCGGCACCTGCGCCTCCCCCACCCGGGCCGTCTGCCAGAGGCGCACGAACCGGCCGATCCCGTTGTGGCCGACGGCCAGGTCGATCATCGAGTTGTGCGGGCTGCTCCCCACGAACGGCCGGCGCGCCGACGGCGTCAGATCGTAGGCGATCATCCAGGGCAGCGACACCGCTGCGAGCAGCAGGCCGGCCAGGGTGAGATCCACGAGGCGGCGGCGCCACGGGCGGGCGGCGCCCAGCCAGTAGACGAGCGCGAAGGTGGGCAGCACCACGAACGCGGCCAGCATCTTCACGTTGAACCCGAGCCCGATCAGCGCCATGGCGAGCAGCAGCAGACCACGGCTCGCGCGCTCGGCGGCGAGGAGCAGGGCCCAGGCGGCCAGCAGCAGCACGAGCACGAGCCCGGTGTCGGTGTTGCTCGAGCGGTCCACCGCCACCGCGATGGGGGTGACGGCCAGGAAGAGCCCGGCGAGCAGGCCCGCCGTCGCGCCGAAGCACCGCCCCACCAGGTGGCAGGCGAGGGCCACCGCGGCCAGCCCCTCGACCACCTGCGGGAGCAGCACCGCCCAGGGCGAGAATCCCCCGAGCTTCGCGGCGCCCACCTGGATCCAGAGCGCGAGCGGCGGCTTGTCGACCGAGACGAAGCCGGCGGGGTCGAACGCGTTGTAGAAGAACGCGTGCCAGCTCCCGGTCATGCTGCGCACCGCGGCGGCGTAGTACTCGTTGTCGAAGCCGTTCTGCTCGAGCCCCCAGAGCCGGAGCCCGGCGGCCAGCGCGAGCACGAGGGCCAGCCCCGCGCGCGGCCCGAAGCGGCCCGGCACCGCGGCGGTCGCGACGTCGGGCGCGGCGAGACTAGCGTCCACCGTCGCCCCGGAGGGCCGCGGGCAGGATCGGCAACGTGGTGATCCTCACCCCGAGCGGCTTCACCGCATCCGCCACCGCGTTGGCGATGGCCGCCGGCGCACCGATCGTCCCGCCCTCGCCCATGCCCTTGTAGCCGCCCGGGGTGAGCGGCGACGGCGTCTCGAGGTGACCCACCCGGAAGAACGGCAGCGTCCCGGCCACCGGCAGCGCGTAGTCCATCAGGGTGCCGGTCGCGAGCTGGCCGCTCTCGTCGTAGACGAGACGCTCGGCGAGCGCCTCGCCGATGCCCTGGGCCACCGCGCCGTGGATCTGGCCCTCGACGATCATCGGGTTGATGACCGGTCCGCAGTCCTCCACCACCACGTAGTCGTGCACGCTCACGCGGCCGGTGTCGGGATCCACCTCCACCGAGGCCACGTGCACCGCCCCGGAGAAGGTGGGCCCGGGCGGATCGAAGCGCTCCGTCGCCTCGAGCCCCGGCGTCATCCCCTGCGGCAGCTCGCCCGGCGGCGCGGTGTGGGCCCGCCGCGCGATCTCCGTGATCGTCACCGCGCGGTCGGGCATGCCCCGCACGCTCACGCGCCCGTCGCGCAGCAGGAGGTCGGCGGGACTCGCCTCGAGCATGGCTCCCGCGATGGCGAGCACCTTGCCTCGCACGATGGCCGCCGCGGCCGCGGCGGCCCCGCTCTGGGTGATCGCGCCCCGGCTCGCGAACGTGCCGCTGCCGGCCGGGGAGGTGTCGGTGTCGGGCTGAAGCACCGTGACGGCCTCGAGCGGGACCCCGAGCTGATCGGCGACGAGCTGCGCGGTGGTGGTCGCGTGACCCTGTCCCTGCGACGGGAACGACACGTGACAGGTCACCGACCCGTCCGCCGCCATCTCCACCCTCCCCGCCTCGTGCCCCGGCACGTCCGACTGACCGCGCCGCCGGTACGTCTCGGAGCCCATCCCGGTGTACTCGGTGTAGCACGCGAGCCCGATGCCGAGCAGTCGCCCCCGGGCCCGCCCCTCCTCCCGCTCGCGCGTGCGCCGCTCGTAGTCCGCCAGGATGAGCGCCCGCTCGAGCGCCTTCGGATAGTCGCCGCTATCGTAGACGAAGCCGGTGGCGGAGGTGAAGGGATAGGCCTCGCGCGGGATCAGGTTGCGGCGCCGGATCTCGGCGGGGTCCAGGCCGAGGCGGTCGGCGAGCAGGTCCATGGTGCGCTCCATCACGAACGCGCCCATCGTCATGCCCACGCCGCGGTAGGCGCCGATCGGAGGCTTGTTGGTGGCGAGCGCGGCCAGCTCGAAGGCGTAGGCCGGCGTGCGATACGGGCCGGGCAGGATCGACGCGGTGCCGAGCGGCTCGAGCGCGCCGGTGAGCGGATAGATGTGGTAGGCGCCCGCGTCCGCGAGCACCCGGGCGCGGAGCGCGAGCAGCGTGCCGGACGCGTCGGCGGCCGCCTCGATCTCCACGCGCTGCTCGCGGGCGTGGGGCGCCGCGGCCAGGTTCTCGCGCCGCGTCTCGAGCCACTTCACCGGCCGCCCCGTCCGCCGGGCGAGCACCGCCACCGCCAGATCCTCCGGCATCACGTACATCTTCTGGCCGAAGCCGCCGCCGGTGTCCGGCACGATCACGCGCACCCGGCTCTCCGGAAGGCCGAAGGCGCGCGCCACTCCGGTCCGGATGAGGCTCGGCGTCTGCACGCCGAGCCACAGGGTGAGGGCGTCACCGGCCCAGCGGGCGATCACGCCCCGGCACTCGAGCGGCGTCGCGGAGCACCGGCCGTGGACGAACGTCTCGCGGATCACGTGGGCGGCCGCCGCGAAGGCGCCCTCCACGTCGCCCTGGCTCCCCCGGCGCGCGAAGAGCACGTTGGAGTCGTGCTCGGGATGGAGCCGGGGCGCGCCGGGCTCGCGCGCCGCGTCGATATCGGTCACCGCGGGCAGCGGCTCGTAGTCCACCTCGACCCGGGCACAGCCGTCCGCCGCGGCGTACGGCGTGGCCGCGGCCACCACCGCCACCGCCTCGCCGACGAAGCGCACGCGGGAGGTCGGCAGCGCGGGCCACGGGGTCGACGCGAAGCCCGGCGCTTCCAGGCGAGCCAGGATCGGCGCCACCACCCCGTCGAGGTCGCGGCCGGTCAGCGCCAGCTCGACGCCGGGCACCGTCCGCGCGCCCCCGGCGTCGACCCCGCGCAGCCGCGCGTGGGCGTGCTCGCTGCGGACGAAGGCCGCGTGCAGCAGCCCGGGGAGCGCGATGTCGTCGAGGAAGCGGCCCCGCCCCGCCAGCAGGCGGGGATCCTCCACCCGCTTGACGTGCGCGCCGAGATAGCGCGGGGGCGGCGGAGCGCTCAGCGCCAGGGCCTCGCCACGCGCGGCAGCACCTCGTGGGCCAGCATCTCGAGCTGGTCGACGTCCCAGGTGAGCGGGTTCAGCACGATGTACTCGCAGCCCCCCAGGTTCGCGGCCTTGGCCCGGATCTTCTCGGCCAGCTCCTCCGCTTCTCCCAGAAGATAAAACTCCCGCCAGTAGGGCAGGTCCATGCCCGAGAAGGTCTTGAAGTGGGGAATCGCGGTCTCCGGCTTCTGGCCCTTGCGCAGCACCCACACGAAGTTCGAGTAGACCTTGCTCATGTCCCCGGGCTGGCGGCCGAAGTCGCCCATGAAGCGCTGGATCTTCTCCCAGTCGCCCTTGACCATGTCGGCGGTCGCGGACGAGTGCGGGACCCAGGTCTTCGCGTACTTGGCGATGCGCCGCAGCACCGGGTCGATGTTGG
>DATFGS010000227.1:0-7834 GCA_035249225.1 Candidatus Methylomirabilota bacterium
CAGGGACGCGTCACCGCGATGGACGACGCGGCCCTGACCGCGCTGGACCGGTACGCCTGGCCGGGCAATGTCCGCGAGCTCCAGAACGTGATGGAGCGCGCCTGCGCGCTCGCCGACGGACACACGGTGACGGTGCGGGACCTCCCCGACCACGTGGCGCAGGCCTCCTCGCGGCCCGCCGCGCCGGCCGGGCCCGCCCCGTCGGGAGGCGCCCCGGCCGGCACCGATCTCACGCTCAAGGCGGCCAAGGAGCAGTGGCTTCAGGTGCTGGAAGTCTCCTACCTCCGGGATCTGCTGGCGCGTCACGACGGCAACGTCTCCTCCGCCGCCAAGGCCGCCGGCATCGATCGCAAGACCTTCCACCGGCTCATCAACAAGTACGACCTGAGAGCGTAGCCGGCGGGGCGTGCCTGTCCCAGCGGGGAGGCGCCGCCTCAACTCGGCGCCGGCTCTCGGTTGCCAACCCGTCGTTTTCTCTCGCTTTCCTCCCGTGGCACTGGCGTTGCTATCGCCAGAAGCCCAAGGAGGACGCGATGAAAGCCAACACGATCCTGGTTCCGCTCGACGGTTCGGAGATGGCCGAGGCGGCGATCGCCCCGGCGCTGGAGATGGCTGCAGCCGGCTCGTCCCTCGTCATCCTGATGCGGGCCGCCACCGCCCGGAACCTGCCGGGAACCGACGTGATCGATGCCCAGATCCAGGCGGTGCGGGAGGCGGAGGACTACCTGGCGGGGGTGAAGGAGAAGCTCGAGAAGGCGGGCGCGCGGCGGATCGAGCCGCACGTCTGGTACGGCCCGGCGGCTCCGGCGATCGTCGAGGCGGCCAAGGTGCAGAAGGCCGATCTGATCGTGATGAGCACCCACGGGCGCAGCGGGCTCGGGCGGATCATGTTCGGGAGCGTCGCGGAATCGGTCCTGCGCGGCACCCGCGTGCCGATCTTCCTGATCCGGCCCTCCGGCGCGCCGGTGGAGCCCCCGGTGGGGCAGGGCGAAGCGCGCCCCGCCGCGAACACGCAAGCCAAGAACCCGACGGAGGCCCTGCGATGAGCCGGATCCGACGCATCCTGCACCCCACGGACTTCTCCAAGGCGTCGTCGGCCGCGTACAAGCGCGCGGTGGATATGGCCAAGAGCAACCGCGCCGAGCTGTTGCTCGTCCACGTGCTGAGCCCGGCGATCCCCATGGTGGCCGACGGCTACGTCTCGCCCCAGGTGTACGAGGACATGGCGAACGCCACGCAGGCGTACGGGCAGAAGCATCTCGACGCGCTGATCCGGAAAGCGAAGCAGGCCGGCGTGCGGGTCAAGGGGCTCCTGCTCGACGGCGTGCCGCACGAGCGCATCGCGCAGGCCGCGCGCTCTCGAAAGGCGGATCTCGTCGTGATCGGTACGCACGGGCGCACCGGCTTCGCCAAGCTCTTCCTGGGCAGCGTCGCGAGCCGGGTCCTCGCGGTCGCGCCCTGCCCGGTCCTGACCGTCCGCGGGAGATAGCTTCGTGGAAGCCGCCCTCTCCGCCTATCTGGCCTCGGTGTTCGCGGGGCCGGTCGAGGTGCTGGGCCTGCGGCCGCTGGGCGGCCCCGATGCGGAGGGGCGGGATCCGAAAGGTTTCGGCTACGGGGTGCCGTTCGAGGTGGAGTGCCTGGTGAACGGGGCCCTGCGGAACCTGGTGGTGGCGCGCACCCGGGCCGCGCACGGCTTCGGCCACGACTACCCGGAGGATCGGGCGTGGCAGGCGCTCTACGGCCACCGCGCGTACAACACCTTCCCGGCTCACGTCCGCAGCCTGGACGTGGGCTTCGTGAAGGAGTCGGGCGCGCTGGTCTCGGCGGGCGACGCGACCGAGTTCTTCCAGCTCGTCGAGAAGGCCGACGGCGCGCTCTACTGGCTCGATCTCGAGCGGCTCCTGACCGAGCCTCCGCGGCCGCTCGACGTCGCCCGGGCGCGGGCGCTCGGCGCCTTCCTGGCGCGCACCCACGCGACCCGACGCGACGAGCCCACGCTCTACGAGCGCCGGATCCGCGAGCTGGTGGGACACGGCGAGTGCCTCATGGGGATCCTCGACAGCTACCCGCATCCCTACGCGCCGCTTCCGCCGCACGTCTGCGAGGCGCTCGAGCACGACGCGGTCTCGTGGCGGTGGCGCCTTCGCGGCCGGGCCCACCGGCTCGCGTGCGTGCACGGCGACTTCCACCCGTGGAACCTGCTGTTCCGGGAGGGGACGGACTTCTCGGTGCTGGATCGCAGTCGCGGGGAGTGGGGCGAGCCGGCCGACGACGTGAGCGCGCTCGGCATCAACTACCTCTTCTTCGGGCTCCGGAAGGCCGCGCTCGAGACGCGCCGGGGCGTCGCCGAGCCGTTCGTCACGCTGTTCCAGGCCTTCCTCGGCGCCTACACCGAGGCGTCGAGCGATCCCGAGCTCTTCGAGGTGATGCCGCCCTTTCTCGCCTTCCGCGCGCTGGTCCTCGGCCACCCGCGCTGGTATCCCACGCTGGCCCGCAGAACCCGCGAGGCGCTCTTCGGGTTCGCCCGATCCCTGATGGCGGGCGGCCCGCTGACCGCCGGTGGCGTGCCGGAGCTCCTCGGAGGCGTTGCGTGAGCTGGGCGATCTGGATCACGGGGCCTCCGGGCAGCGGGAAGTCGGTGATCGCGCGGGGGGTGGAGGCGAGGCTTCGCGCCACGGGTCGGCCCGTCATCCGGCTCGAGCTCGACGAGATCCGGAAGCACATCACGCCGGAGCCGCGTTACTCGGATGCCGAGCGCGAGATCGTCTACCGGGCCCTGGGGTACATGGCCGCGCTGCTCGTCGAGGCCGGCGTCCCGGTCCTCATCGACGCGACCGCCCATCGGCGAATCTGGCGCGACCTCGTCCGGGAAGCGGTGCCCCACTTCGCGGAGGTGCAGCTGGTCTGCCCGCTCGCGATCTGCCGGGAGCGGGAGGGGGACCGGGCGCCGGGGGCCGCCCCGCCGGACATCTACCGGCAGGCCGGGCGTCCCGGCGCCACCGTGCCGGGCGTGAACGTGCCCTACGAGAACGCCCTGGCGCCCGAGCTCGTGGTGGACACCAGCGCCCTCGGGGTCGACGAATCCGTCGAGCGGGTCGTGCGGCTGGCCGGCCGGCTCGCCGACGCGAGCGGCGACGCGTCCGCTCGTCCCGCCGACGCCGGCCGCCCGGGCTGGACGATCTGGATCACCGGCCGGCCCGGGAGCGGCAAGAGCACGCTCGCCGCGCGCGTGGCGGACGCGCTCCGCGACCGGGGCGTCCACGTGAGCGTGCTCGACCTGGGCCCGGTGCAGCGGTTCCTGCTGGACGGCCGGCCGGGCGACGCAGCCGAGCAGGACATCGTCCACCGCGCGCTCGCCCATGCCGCCTCGCTCCTGAGCGGGATCGGCGTCTCGGTCATCGTGGACGCGACCGCCCCGCGGCGCGCGTGGCGAGACGCGGCCCGCGCCCTGGTTCCCTGCTTCGCGGAGGTCCAGCTCGTGTGTCCGACCGAGGTCTGCCTCGAGCGCGAGCGCGCGGTCCGGTGGGGGCTGACGTTCGAGCGGGCGGCGGCCCCGGCGGTCGCGAGGCCCGACATCGTCATCGACTACGAGGAGGCGACGCGACCCGAGCTGGCCATCCGGACCGACCTGGACGACGTGCACGCCGCTACCCAGCGCGTGCTCCTGATGGTCGAGCGGCTGGCCGGCGGCGAGCGCAGGGCATGATGCGAAAGCGCGTCCTGGTCGTGGACGATGAGGCGGACTTCCTCGCCACCTACGAGCGGCTCCTCCGGCGGGAGGGCTTCGACGTGCTCACCGTCACCTCCCGCGCCGCGGGCCTGGCCGCGCTGGCCGCCGAGATGCCCCATCTCGTCATCTCGGATCTTCGACTGCCGGACGGCGATGGCCTCGACATCGTCCGGGCCGCGAGCAGCGCGCACAACCCGGCGCCGGTCATCGTGGTCACCGGGTACCCGTCCGACCAGACCCGGCGCGCCGCTCTCGCGGCGGGCGCCACGACGTTCCTCGCCAAGCCCTTCGGAGCCGCCGCGCTGCTGACCGCGATCCGATCGACGGTGGACGGCGACGGGAGGACGACGACGTGATCGAGCCCGTTCGTGACCACTGGATCATCGCGCTGGGCATCGTCGTCCTCCTGGGCGCGCTGCTCGTGTGGTGGAAGACCCGGCGCTGAGCCGGCAAGGAGCCGTCCATGAGGATCGAAGAGCTGATGAGCCGCGACGTGGTGATGATCGGGCCGGGGGAATCGTGCCTGGACGCGGTCGTGCGGATGCAGCGGGCGCGGGTCCGGCACCTCCCGGTGGTGAACCGGGAGGGCCGGCTGGTCGGGATCGTCACCGATCGCGACCTCCGCCACCACCTGTTCTTGCCCCGGGCCTTCCAGGCGCTGGGCACGACCCCGGTGGATGCGCTCCTCGACGGGGTCCGCGTGGCGGAGATCATGGCCACCGACGTGCTGACGATCGAGGCCGGCGCGAGCCTGGCCGATGCCGCGAACACCATGCGGACGCATCGGATCGGATCCCTGCCGGTGGTGGACAACGGCCGGGTGGTCGGCATCGTGACGGAAGTGGACGTCCTCCGCCAGATCGTCCGCGCCGACGCCACCTGCGCTCCGGAGTGCGCGGAGGTCATCGTCTCGTACCCATGATCCCGTCCGCCCGGGGATGGGCGCGGGCGGCGGTCGTGGGGCTCGCCCTACTCCTGGACGGATGCGCGACCGCCTACCAGCACGGTGAGACCGCGCTGCACGAGGGCCGCTATCTCGAGGCCGCGAGCCGGTTCGGCGAAGTCCTCGCGGATGACCCAGATCGGGTCGACGCCCTCGTGGGGCTCGGCCTCGCCCAGTATCACGTGGACTCGTTCGACGCCGCGGTGGGCTCGCTCGGGCGGGCGGTCCTCGCGGTCCCGGACCACGCGGAAGCCCGCCTCTACCTCGCCTTGACCTACCTGGCGCTCGGAGACCAGGCCGCGGCGGCGCGGCAGCTCGAGGCCCTGGCCGGTCTCGGCATCCATCCGCGGATCGCCGCGCAGGCGGGGCGGGCGGCCACGCTGCTGCGCCTCGGGGCGCTGCCGGCCGGGGCCCGCGAGTTCGTGCGCAAGAGTCTCGAGGACGAGGCCGACTGGCAGCGGGAGCTGATCGAGGCGCGCCTCGCTTCCCACATGTACCTGGGACCGACCTGGTTCATGTACGATCCGAGCGGGTGGAGCTTCCTCGGATGGTATCCCTATGGCACGCCGCGGCCGTGAGACGGGGCGGCCGCGCGCCGCGCCAGCCGCAGCTCGGTGACGCCGCTCTCCGTCACGCGCTCCTGCACGTCGGTGAAGCGAACGAGCAGGTCGATCATGCGATTGTTGCTCGCCAGCACGTACGCGTGGAAGCGCCGGATGCCGCGCGCCTCGGCGGCGGCGAGGAGCGCGTCGAGCATCAGGGTGCCGAGGCCGCGGTTCTGCCAGCCGTCCTGGATCACGAAGGCGATCTCCGCGGTGTCCGCCCGGTCGGTCGGCTCGTAGCGGGCGACCCCGACCAGCTCCGGGGTCTCGGGCGGGCCGTGCTCGGCGAGCAGGGCGAGGCGGCGCTCGTAGTCCACGTTGGCGAGCAAGCGCGCCCAGTCCGGCGGCAGGCGCTTCATCACCGTGAAGAACCGCTGGTAGGCGGTGTGCTGGCTCAGGCGATCGTAGAACGCGATCAGCCGATCCTGGTCCTCGGGGCGAATCGGGCGCAGGCGCAGGCGCGCCCCGTCCCGCAGGGTGATGTCGCGCTCGAGCTCCTTCGGGTAGGCGGCCATCGGCGCGACCATTGTAGCGGGCGGCGGCGGTGAGCGACACGCCCGCGACGCCTCCCGCCGAGGCGGGGCTCACCGCGCTGGAGGCGCGGCGCCGGCTCCGCCAGTTCGGCCCGAACCGCGTCGCCGACCAGGGCGAGGTCCCGCTCTGGAAGCTGGCGCTGGCCCAGTTCGGGAGCCTGGTGGTCTGGCTGCTGCTCGCCGCCGCGGGCATCGCGTGGGCGCTGGCCGAGCGCGCCGAGGCGATCGCGATCCTCGCCGCGCTCGTGCTGAACGCGGCCATCGGCTTCGGCTCCGAGTGGCGTGCGCGGGTGTCGCTGGCCCGGCTGCGGGCCCTCGCGCTGCCCCAGGCGATGGTCCGGCGGGACGGATACGTGAGCCGCGTCCCCGCGGCGGACCTGGTCCCGGGGGACGTGCTCATCCTGGACGCGGGCGCGGCGGTACCCGCGGACGCGCGCCTGCTGCGGGCCGCCGCCCTGCAGGTGAACGAATCGACGCTGACCGGCGAGAGCGCGGGGGTCTGGAAGGACGCCGCCGCGGAGCCGGGGCCGGATGCGCCGCTGGCCGAGCGCGCGAACATGCTCTACCTCGGGACGACCGTGCTGTCCGGCAGCGGCGTCGCCCTTGTCACCGCCACCGGGCCGGCGACGGAGCTCGGGCGGATCGGCCGGCTCGTGGCCACGTCCGGCGCGCGGGCGACGCCGCTCGAGCGCCAGGTGGAGACGCTGGGCCGGCGGCTGATCGTGCTCGCCATCGGCGTGTGCGCGGTCGTGGCCCTCGCGGGCATTCTCCACGGCGAGCCGGTCGGCCTGATGCTGGAGACGGCGGTCAGCCTCGCGGTCGCCGCCGTGCCCGAGGGCCTGCCCGCGGTGGTGTCGCTCGCGCTCGCCGCCGGGCTCTGGCGACTCGCGCGCCGAGGGGCGCTCGTGCGCCGGCTTGCCGCGGTGGAAACGCTCGGCTCGACCACCGTGATCTGCGCGGACAAGACCGGCACCATGACCGAGAACCAGATGACGGTGACCGCGCTCCGATTCGGCGGCCGTCTGATCAGGGTCGGCGGGGGCGGACGCTCGACCGCGGGCAGCTTCGTGGACGAGCGCGGCCGCCTCGTGGCGCCGCTCACGGATCCGCATCTCACCCTGCTGCTGACCGCGGCCGCCCTGTGCAACGACGCGAGCCTCCGGGCCGCGCCCGATGGGATCCATCTGCTGGGCGATCCCACCGAGTCGGCGCTGCTGGTGGTCGCCGCCAAGGCGGGGCTCGACCCGGCCGAGCTCTCACGGGCCTGGCCCCGTCACCGCGAGATTCCCTTCGATCCGGCCAGCCGTCTGATGGCGACCTTCCACGTCATGCCGGGCGCGGGGCCGGCGCTGCTGGCCAAGGGCGCGCCGGGTGTGATCCTGGAGCGGGCGACGCGCCGCCACACCGCCGCGGGGCCGGTACCGCTCACCGACGAGGATCGCGCCCGGTTCCTCGAGGACAACCGGGCCATGGCCGAGGACGGCCTCCGCGTGCTCGCGCTCGCCTGGCGCCCGGTCGCGGCGATCGACGGCGCGCGCGTGGAGGACCTCACGCTCCTCGGGTTCGCGGGATTCGTGGATCCGGTGCGCCCCGAGGTGGCGGACGCCATCGCGGCCTGCCGCGAGGCCGGCATCCGCACCATCATGCTCACCGGCGACCAGCAGCTCACCGCGCTGACGGTGGGTCGGCAGCTCGGCCTCGACCCGGACGCGATCCGGAGCCGGGTCAGCCCCGAGGGCAAGCTCGAGCTGGTGGCCGAGCTGCAGCGCCGAGGGGAGATCGTGGCGATGACCGGCGACGGCGTCAACGACGCTCCCGCGCTCGTCCGCGCCGACATCGGCGTGGCGATGGGCCGTCACGGCACCGATGTGGCGCGCGAGTCGGCCGATCTGGTGCTCACCGACGACAACTTCGCGACCATCGTCGAGGCCGTGAAGGAAGGCCGCGTCATCTACGCCAACCTGCGGAAGGTCATCCGCTTCCTCTTCTCGTGCAATCTCTCCGAGATCCTGACCATCTTCGTGGC
>DATFGS010000228.1:0-12253 GCA_035249225.1 Candidatus Methylomirabilota bacterium
GGAGCCCGGGATCGGCGGGCGGCGCGGGGGCGAGGCCCCGGAGCAGCGCGCGGACGTAGAGCCCGGTGCCGCCGACGACGACCGGCAGGCGCCCGCGTCCCTGCACCGCCGCGATGGCCGCGAGCGCGTCGGCGCGAAAGCGGGCGGCGTGGTACCGCTCGTCGGGATCCACGACGTCGATCAGGTGATGCGGCACCGCCGCGCGCTCCTCCGCGGTCGGCTTGCCGGTGCCGATGTCCATGCCGCGGTAGACCTGGCGCGAGTCCGCCCCGACGACTTCCATGGCGACCTGCCGCGCGAGCCGCACCGCCACCGCGGTCTTGCCGACCCCCGTCGGCCCCACGAGGACGAGCAGCGGGGCCCGGCTCACCACGTGCGCCCCAGCTCCCGCTTGATGTCGCGCAAAGACAGGCGGCTGACGATGGGGCGGCCGTGGGGGCAGAAGTAGGGCGTCTTCGTGACGGCCAGGTCCGCGATGAGCCGGGCCATCTCCTCGCGCTGCAGCGGCGCGTGGGCCTTGATGGCCGCGTGGCAGGCCACGAAGGACAGCGCCCGGTGCAGCAACGGCTGCGGCTCGCCCTTGCGCGGACGGTTGACGTCCTCCACGAGCGCCTCGATCAGGCGCCGCGGCTCCTGCCCGCGGAGCAGCGCGGGGACCGCGCGCAGCACGACAGTGGAGCCGCTCCAGCCCTCGAGCCGGAACCCGAGCCCCTCGAGCGTCTCGGTCCACTCCTGGACCAGCGCCGCCTGGCCCGCGCCCAGCTCGAGCGGCTGCGGGAAGAGCAGCTCCTGCGAGGCGAGCGGGCCCGCGTCCAGGTCGGCCAGCAGCCGCTCGAACAGCACGCGCTCGTGGGCCACGTGCTGGTCCAGGAAGAAGATCTCCTCGTCACTCGCGCTCACGATGAACGTGTCCTGGAGCTGGCCGATCACCTGGCCGAAGTTGGCGGTGGTGAAGCGTGCCGGGTGCTCGTGGAAGAGTCTGGTCTGAGCGTCCGGCGAGGCCATGTCGACCGGAAGCCCCGCTATCAAATGCGGGGGCCCAGACATGGCCCCCGCACTCCCCCAGTCCGCGGACTCTCGTTCCGGCGCAGTCGACCCGTCCGGCGCTGTCGCGCCCGTGAGGCCGCGCTGGGGCTGGACGACCTGGGCCTGGCGGAGCGCGTCCTGCACGGCGCGGTAGAGGATCTCCTGGATCTGGCGCGGGGAGCGGAAGCGGACCCAGGCCTTGGTCGGGTGGACGTTGACGTCCACTTCCTGGGGTGGCAGCTCGAGGTGGAGCACCGCCGCCGGGAACTGGTCGCGGGCCAGGAGCGGCCGATAGGCCTCGATCAGGGTCTGGCTCAACTGGGTGTCGCGCACGGGGCGCCCGTTGACGATCAGCACGATCTCGTCGCGATTGCCGCGCGCGAGCTGGGGCGGCGCGATCAGGCCCGACACCGCGAGCGGGCCGTCCTTGCGCTCCACCTCCAGCAGCTTGCCCGCGCGCTCGAAGCCCCACAGCGCCCCGATGCGGTCGCGCAGGCTCCGCGCCCGCGGCGCGCCGAGGGCGGGCCGGCCGTTGTGCGAGACGCGGAAGTGCACGTCCTGGTGCGCGAGCGCGATCGCTTCGAGCAGCCGGAGGGCCGCCGCCACCTCGCTCGGCGCGCTCTTCATGAACTTGAGCCGCGCGGGCGTGTTGAAGAACAGATCCTGCGCCTCCACCGTCGTGCCCGCGGGCGCCGCCACCAGCAGCTTCTCGCTGACGGTGCCGCCCTCGCCCCGCACCAGGGTGCCGGTGTCGGCGCCGCGCGGGCACGAGAGCACCGAGAATCGGGTGACCGCGCAGATGGCGGGCAGCGCCTCGCCCCGGAAACCCAGGGTGGTGATCGCCTCGAGGTCGGCGTCGGTGGCGAGCTTGGAGGTCGCGTGGCGCAGCAGGGCCAGGTCCACCTCGTCGCTCGACATGCCGACGCCGTCGTCGGTCACCCGGATGAGGGCGCGACCGGCGTCGCGCAGGTCCACCGTCACCTGCGTGCACAGCGCGTCGAGCGCGTTCTCCACCAGTTCCTTCACCACCGAGGCGGGACGCTCCACCACCTCGCCCGCCGCGATCTTGTTGACGAGGTGATCGGGCAGCCGCCGGATGCGGGGGCCGCTCACGGGCGGGCCTTGAGGCGCTGCTGCCAGTCCGCGAGCAGGTTCAGGGCCTGCAGCGGCGTCATCGCGCCCAGGTCCAGCGCGGCCAGCTCGCGCAGGAGCGGGTCGTGGGCGGGCGGAAAGAGCCCGAGCTGGGCGGGTCCGGCCGCGGGCGCCTCCGGGGTCACCGCCGCCTGCAGCTCGCCGCGCTCGCGCTCCAGCTCCCCGAGGATGGCCTTGGCGCGCGCGATCACGCTGGGCGGCAGCCCGGCCAGCCGCGCCACCTGGATACCGTAGGAGCGATCGGTGCCGCCCGGCCGCACCTTGTGCAGGAAGATGATCTCGTCGTTCCACTCGCGAACCGCCACGTGGAAATTGTGCACCCGCGGCAGGCGCTCGGCCAGCGCGGTCAGCTCGTGGTAGTGGGTGGCGAACAGCACCTTGGCGCCGCGGCCGCGCTCGTGCAGCTCCTCGGTCACCGCCCACGCGATCGCGAGGCCGTCGAACGTGGAGGTGCCGCGCCCGACCTCGTCGAGGAGGATCAGGCTTCGCGCGGTCGCGTGGCGCAGGATGCTGGCCGTCTCCACCATCTCCACCAGGAACGTGCTCTGCCCGCGCGCCATGTTGTCCTGCGCGCCCACCCGCGTGAGGATGCGGTCCACCAGCCCGATGCGGGCTTCGCGCGCCGGGACGAAGCTGCCCATCTGGGCCATGAGGGCGAGCAGGGCGACCTGGCGCATGAACACGCTCTTGCCGCTCATGTTCGGGCCGGTGAGTATCACGATCTGGCCGCTCGCGGGATCGAGGCTCACGTCGTTGGGGGTGAACGGGGTGCCCGCCGCCTCCAGCACCGGATGGCGGCCGTCCACGATCTCGAGCGCGAAGCCGTCGTCCACCTCCGGCCGCACGTAGCCGCGCTGGTGGGCCACCTCCGCGAGCGACGCGAGCGCGTCGAGGCTCCCGACCGCGCGGGCGGTGCGCAGCAGCGGGCCGGCCTGCGCCGCGACCTCCGCGCGCACCTGGCCGAACAGCTCGAACTCGAGCCGGCCGATGCGCTCCTCGGCCCCGAGCACCCGGCTCTCGTACTCCTTCAGCTCCGCGGTCACGTAGCGCTCCGCCCCCACCAGCGTCTGCCGGCGGAGGTAGTCGGTCGGCACCTTGGCGCCGTGCGCGTTGCTCACCTCGATGGCGTAGCCGAAGACCCGGTTGAACCGGACTTTCAAGGAGGCGATGCCGGTTCTCGCCCGCTCCCGCTGCTCGAGCGAGGCGATCCACGCCTTGCCCTCCCGGGCCGCGTGCTTGAGCTCCCGGAGGTCGGCGTTCCAGCCCTCCCGGATCAGGCCGCCCTCCTTCAGGGCGAGCGGGGGCTCGTCCTCGAGCGCCTCTTCAAGGAGTTTCTGAAGGTCGGGCAGCGGAGTGATCTCCTCGGCGAGGGTGCCCAGGAGGGCGCCGTCGAGGGCCTGCAGGGCCTCGGCCAGCCCCGGCAGGCGGCCCAGGAAGCCCCGCAGGGCGATGAGGTCGCGGGCGTGGGCCACGCCCAGGGCCGCGCGGCTGGTGAGCCGCTCCAGGTCCCCCACGCCCTCCAGCCGTCTCCTCAGGCCGTCCCGGGCGGCCGGGTCGTCCACCAGCGCCCCCACCGCCTCCTGGCGCCGGACGATGGCCTCCCGGTCGAGGAGCGGGCGCAGCATCCACTGGCGCAGGAGCCGGGCGCCCATCGGGGTGCCGGTGGCGTCGAGGGTGGCGAAGAGGGAGCCCCGGGTCGTGCGCTCCTGGGCGGTCTCGAAGAGCTCGAGGGTGGTCACCGCGGTCGGATCGAGCAGCATCGCCTCGCCGGTCACCAGGCGCTGGATCCGCGTGAGGTGCGCGAGGGACTCGCCCTGGGTCTCGCGCAGGTAGGCGAGCGCGGCCCCCGCCGCCTGCAGGCCGGCGGTGAGGCCGCCCACGCCCAGCCCGTCGAGGCCGGCGCCGCGGAAGTGCGACTCGAGCATGTCGCGCGCGGCCCGGGCCCCGAAGGCCCCGCCGTCCACCCGGGTGACCGGCACGCCCGCGGGGACCCAGCGCGCGATCCACGCCGCGTCCGCGCTCTGGGCCAGCAGCAGCTCCGCGGGGCGGCGCAGGAGCGCGACCTCGAGGAGCGCGTCCCCCGCCCCCGGCTCCTCGCCCACCCAGAAGTCGCCGGTGGAGACGTCCACGAGGGCGACGCCGACCGCGGAGGCGGTCGCGTGCGCGGCGAGGAGGAAGTTGTTGCGGGCTCCGTCGAGGAACTGGGTATCGGTGATCGTCCCCGGGGTGATGACGCGCACCACGTCGCGGCGGACGATCTTGCGGCCCTTGGCCGGCTCCTCGAGCTGCTCGCACACCGCCACCTTCTGGCCCGCGCGGATGAGACGGGCGATGTAGCCGTCGGCGGCGTGGTGCGGGATGCCCGCCATCGGGATCGCGCCCTCGCCCTTCTGCCGGGACGTCAGCGTCAGCTGGAGCAGGCGCGAGGCGGTCTGCGCGTCCTGGAAGAAGAGCTCGTAGAAGTCGCCGAGGCGGAACAGCAGCAGGTAGTCCGGGAAGCGGCGCTTCAGCTCCCCGTACTGCCGCATCATCGGCGTCAGCTCGGCGGGGCTTTCCCTCACGTGGAGGCGAGCGCGGCGGCCAGCCGATCGTACGTGATCTCGAGGGACTCGGGCAGCACCTTCGTCTCGCCGATGACCGGCATGAAGTTGTGGTCGCCGTTCCAGCGCGGCACGAGGTGCAAGTGCAGGTGCCCGAGCACACCCGCGCCGGCCACCCGCCCCTGGTTCAGCCCCACGTTGAAGCCGTCGGGACGATACGCCGCGCCGACCGCGCGCGCGGCCTTCTGGATCAGCGCCATCGCCTCGCCGAGCTCCTCCGCGGTGGCGGTCTCGATCGAGCCGACGTGGCGCGTGACGACCGCCATGAGGTGCGCGGAGGCGTACGGGAAGGCGTTCAGGATCAAGAAGGCCTGCGTGCCGCGGTGGAGGATCAGCGACCGCCGGTCGTCACCGGCGGCCAGAGCCGAGCAGAAGACGCAGGCGGCTTCGGGGCTCCCGGCGATCGAGACATAGGACATCCGCCAGGGCGCCCAGAGCCGCTCCACTCGGTCTACGTGTTGACGAGCTCGCGGAGGCGCTTGCCGACCTTGAAGAACGGCACCCGCTTCTCGGGCACGCTGACGCTGTCGCCGGTTTTCGGATTGCGTCCCTTGCGGGAGTTCCGGTGGCGGATGCGGAAGCTGCCGAAGCCGCGCAGCTCGACCTTATCCCCCTTGCCCAGCGCGTCCGTGATGTTGTCGAAGACAGTGTTGACGATGAGCTCGGTTTCCTTCTTGGTCAAGCTCGCCACCTTGGCCACTTCCTCGATCAGTTCCGCTTTGGTCATGGGCGACTCCCTTTAGAGGGCCGGCGCTGACAGGCTGTCGACGCCGAGACCGTACCACGGCAAGCGAAAGTTTGTCAAGCAACCTGGGTAGTTAGCGGGCACCCTGCGGGCTCGGGCCGCGCTAGGGCATCAGGTACAGCGGCTGACCGAGGGTCTGCATCGCGGGCAGCATGCGCGAGACCGGCCCCAGACCCCACTCGTTGCGCAGCAGCTCGCGCAGCGAGAAGCGCCGGCGCGGATAGAGCACCTTGGGCTTCGGGGGCAGGCCCGCCATCTTCGCGGCGGCCTCGATCGCGTCCTCGAGCCCCCCCAGCTCGTCCACCATCTTCAGGCCCTGCGCCTGGCGCCCCGAGTAGATCCGCCCCTCCGCGAACCCGCGCACCGCCTGCGGCTCGAGCCCGCGCCCTTCCGCGACCGCGGTGATGAACTGGTCGTAGACGTCGTCGAGGAGGGACTGCAGGATGCGCCGCTCCTCCGGGGTCATCGCGCGGGCGAAGTTGCCCACGTCCTTGTAGGCGCCCGCCTTGACCACCACGTACTCGACGCCCACCTTCTTGAGCAGCCCCTCCACGTTGGCGAGCTGCATGACGACGCCGATCGAGCCGGTGAGCGTGCCCGGGCTCGCGAAGATGCGGTCCGCGGAGACCGCCACGTAGTAGCCGCCCGAGGCGGCGATCGAGCCGAGCGAGGCGACCACCGGCTTCTTGGCCTCGCGCAGCCGGCGCACCGCGGTGAAGATCTCCTGGGTCGGCGCGACCACCCCGCCGGGGCTGTCGATGCGGAGCACCACCGCGCGCACCGAGGGGTCGTCGCGGTACTCGCCGAGCGTGCGGATGATGGACTCGGGGTCGAGGCCGCGCTCGGCCCCGACCCCGATGACGCCCTCGACCTCCACGACGGCCACCCGGGCGCCGCCGGGCAGGCCGTCGTCGGACACCGCCAGGATCAGCCAGACCGTGAGGACGAACAGTACGAGGACTCCCGCCCCCGCCCCGAGGGCGATGAGGGCGACCCGGCCGCGTGAGGCCACCCGGGCCTACTCCTCGTCGTCGTAGTCGTCGCCGCCGCGACGCTTGCGGCCCTTGTGACCCCGGCCCCGTCCGGCGTCCGTCTGCGCCGGCTCCTCGATGACCGCGGCCAGCTCCTTCAGGGAGAGCCCGATCCGGCGCTCGTTGGGATCCACCCGGATCACCATGAGGGTCAGCTCGTCGCCCACGTTGAGGATGTCGGCAGGCGTGGCGATGGGACGGCTCGACATCTGCGAGATGTGGAGCAGGCCGTCCACCCCGGGCTCCAGCTCCACGAAGGCGCCGAAGTCGGTGAGGCGCACGACCTTGCCGGTGACGCGCGAGCCCATCGGGTACCGCGAGGCCACGCTGTCCCACGGATCGGGCTGGATCTGCTTGAGCCCGAGCGAGATGCGCTTGTTCTCGCGGTCCACGTTGAGGATCTGGGTGTCCACCGGCTGGCCCTTCTTCAAGAGCTCGGACGGGTGCCCGATGTTGCGGGTCCAGGACATGTCCGAGATGTGGAGCAGGCCGTCCACCCCGGGCTCCAGCTCCACGAAGGCGCCGAAGTCGGTGAGGTTGCGCACCTTGCCCTGCACGCGCATGCCGGGCTGGTAGCGCTCGGTGATGGTGGCCCACGGATCCGTCTCCACCTGCTTCATGCCGAGCGAGATCCGCTTGGTGGCCTTGTTGACCTCGAGCACCATGACCTCGACGGTGTCCCCCACGTTGACGAGCTTCGAGGGGTGCCGCACCCGACGCGTCCAGGACATCTCGGAGACGTGCACGAGCCCTTCGACGCCGGGCTCGAGCTCCACGAAGGCGCCGTAGTTGGTCAGGCTCACGATGCGCCCGTTCACCTTGCCGCCGACCGGGTACCGGTCGTCGACGTTGGCCCACGGGTCGGACGACTTCTGCTTGTAGCCCAGTGAGACCCGGCCGGTCTCGCGGTCGAAGTGCAGCACCACCACCTCGACCTGGTCGCCGATCTGGAAGATCTCGGAGGGATGCCCCACCCGGCCCCACGACATGTCGGTGACGTGCAGGAGCCCGTCGATGCCACCCAGGTCGATGAAGGCACCGTAGTCGGTCAGGTTCTTCACGGTGCCGGTCAGGACCATGCCCTCGGAGAGGACGGAGAGCGTGTGCTTCTTCTTCTCCTCGCGCTCCTCCTCGAGCATCGCCCGGCGCGAGAGGACCACGTTGCCGCGGCGCCGGTTGAGCTTGATGACCTTGGCCCGGATGGTCTGGCCGACCATCGCGCCCAGGTTCTTGACCGGCCGCAGGTCGACCTGGGAGCCCGGCAGGAACGCCCGCACCCCGACGTCCACCGCGAGCCCGCCCTTGACCACCTCGGCGACCCGGCCTTCGACCGGGGTGCCCGCGTCGTGCGCCTTCGAGATCTGGTCCCAGACCTTGATCTTGTCCGCCTTGTCCTTGGAGAGGACGATCAGCCCCTCGTTGTCCTCCTTGGACTCGAGGTAGACCTCGATCTCCTCCCCGACCTTGGGCAGGACGCCCGCGTGCCGGAACTCCTCGATGGCGATCGTGCCCTCGCTCTTGTAGCCGATGTCGACGAGCACCTCGCTGTCGCGCACCTCGACCACGCGGCCGCGGACGACCTCGCCTTCCTCGACGTCGCTGACGCCGCGGTTGAACCAGTACTCCATGCTCTCCTCGGAGGCGTCGCCCACCTCCTTCACTGCGCCTGCGAGGGCCTTCGACTTCTTGTTGTCGCTGTCCATGACTCCACCTCTCCTTGGATCCATCTATGTTGTCGGCCGCGCCGTCGTGCCGCGGTCGGCATCCCAGCCGTGCTTCAGGGTCTTGCTTGCTGCTCCCGGAGCTGCGCGATCGCCCGCATCATCTCCTGGGCCGCTTCACGATACGCTTCCTTGCGTCCCTCGTCACCCGCTGTCTTGCCCTCTCGCTTGAAGCTCAGCGGGGGCCCGAAGGTCACCCGCACCTTGGTGGGCCGGGGCAGCGCCCGCCCTCTCGGCAGCGCCGCGCCGCTCCCCGACACGTACACCGGCACCACCGGCGCGCCGCTCAGCACCGCCAGCATCCCCACCCCGGGCCGCCCGGCGCGCGGCGGCTCGCCTTCCACCCCCCGCGTCCCCTCCGGGAACACCAGGATCGCGCGGCCCTCCTGCAGCAGGGCCAGCGAGCCCTTGAGCGCCCGCATGTCGGAGCCGTCGCGGCGCACCGGCCGCGCGTTGAGCGCCCGGATCAGCCGCCCGAAGAGCGGGATGCGGAACAGCTCCTCCTTGGCCATGAAGTAGACCGGTCGCGGGACCGAGCCGCCCACCAGCGGTGGGTCGAGCACGCTCACGTGATTGGACACGATCAGCACCGGGCCGGTGGCGGGCACGAGCTCCCGGCCCACCGCTTCCAGCCGGAACAGGAGGCGCATCAGCACCAGCGCGATCGGCTTCAGGATCGCGTACAGCATCTCGCCTGCTCGATCACCCGCAGCAGCCCGTCCACCACCTCCGTGATGCCGTGGCCGGTGGTGTCCACCACCACCGCGCCGTCCGGCTTCACGAGCGGGGCCAGCGCCCGCTCCATGTCCTGCCGATCGCGCCGGGCGATGTCCTCCCGCACCGTCTCCAGATCTCCGCCCAGCCCCCTCGCCACCAGGTCGTCGCGCCGGCGGCGGGCCCGCGTGTCGAGATCGGCGTCGAGGTAGATCTTCACCTCGGCCTCCGGCCACACCACGCTGCCCGTGTCGCGCCCCTCGAGGACCGCGCCGCCCGCCGCGGCCAGGCTCCGCTGGATGGGCGTCATCTTATCTCTCACCACGCCCAGCGTCGTCAACCGCGACGTGAGCAGGCTGATCGCGGGGGTGCGGATCTCCGCGCTGACGTCCCGCCCGTCGACGAGCACGCGCGCGCCGTCGAGCCGCACGCTCGTGCGGTCCAGCACCGCGGCCAGCGCGGGACCGTTCTCGAGCGCCACCCCCGCGTGCTGCACCGCCCACGCGAGCCCGCGGTAGAGAGCGCCGGTGTCTATCAGGGTGAAGCCCAGCCGGCGGGCCAGCTCCGCGGCCACCGTGGACTTGCCCGCGCCCGCCGGGCCGTCGATGGTGATCACGATGTCGCGCTGCCCGGGCTTCATCGCGCTGCCACTCTCGAGCGTCTACTGCGGAGGCCTTCACGGCTCTCTTGTATCCGTTCGGCTCGCCTTCGGCTGCGCCTCACGAGACTGCCTCCCTGACTTGGCGGATGCGGTCGAGCGCGGCCTCGATGGCGGCGGCGTCCCCCGCGTCGATCAGGCGCTCGAGCTCGTCGAGCGCGGCGCGGAACGCGTCGAGGGCTTCCCGCAGGCCCGCGCGGTTCTCCTGGAAGATCTCCCGCCACATCCGCGGGTCGGAGGCCGCGATGCGGGTGGTGTCCTTGAACCCGCGGCCCGCGATCTCGAAGAAGCGCGGGTCCATGCGCGCCACCGCGTCCACGAGGGCGTCGGCGACGAGGTGCGGCAGGTGGCTCACCGCGGCGGTGGCGCGATCGTGGGTCACCGGATCGAGGGTCACCAGCCGCGCGCCGAGCGCTTCCCAGAAGGCGGCCACCCGCTTGACCGCGTGCGAGTCGGTGCGCTCGGTGGGGGTCAGGATCACGGTCGCGCCCTGGAAGAGATCGGGCCGCGAGACCCCGTAGCCGCTCCGTTCCGAGCCGGCCATCGGATGGCTGCCCACGAAGGCGACGGGCCGGCCGCCCCGCGCGAGCGCCTCCGCCGCCTCCACGATGCCCGCCTTGGTGCTGCCCACGTCGGTGAGCACCGCCTCCGCGGGCAGGGCCTGCCAGACCGCGGGCAGCAGCGCGGTGAGGGTGGCCACCGGGGTGGCGAGCAGGCAGAAGTCGGACCCGGCCACGCCGTCCTCGAGGCTGGTGCTGACGCGATCCACCGTGCCGTCGCGCAGGGCGGGCTCGAGCCGCGCCCGGTCCCGGCCGACCGCCACGATCTCGTCGGCCAGCCCCTGCGCGCGGGCGCCCTTCGCGACCGACCCGCCCAGGAGCCCGAGACCGACCAGACTGAGGCGTCGGATCACGCGCTCTTGGCCCCCGCGAGGACCTTCTTGAGCGCCTTCACGAACCGCCGGTTCTCCTCGGGGGTGCCGATGGTGACGCGCAGCGCGCTCTCCATCCCGAAGCTCGTCATCGGCCGCACGATCACGCCTTCCTTGAGCAGCCAGTGGAAGACCTCGCTCGCGCTGCGCCCCACGTCCACCAGGATGAAGTTCGCCCGCGAGGGCGCGAACTTCAGCTTCAGCGCGGTGAACTCGTCGGTGAGGTAGTGGCGCCCCGCCTCGATCATGCGCAGGCACTCCAGCACGTGCGAGTCGTCCTCCAGCGCGGCGAGCGCGGCGGCCTGGGCCACCGAGTTCACGTTGAAGGGCTGGCGGATGCGGTTGAGCAGCGAGATGCAGTCGGGATCGGCGACCCCATAGCCCACCCGCAGCCCGGCGAGGCTCGCCGCCTTCGAGAAGGTGCGCAGCGAGGCCACCTTCCGGCCCTGCTTGAGATAGGCGAGCGAGTCGGGGAGGTCGGGCCCCTGCGCGAACTCGACGTAGGCCTCGTCGAACACCACGATGACCTTGTCGGGGACCCGCGCCATGAAGTGCTCGACCTCGTCGGCGGTCACGATGGTCGCGGTCGGGTTGTTGGGGTTCGCGATGAACACCATCTTGGTCATCGGGGTGATCGCGCGCGCCATCGCCTCGAGATCGAGGCGCTGGTCCTTGAGGGTCACCACCACCCGGATGCCGCCCACCGCCTGCACGATCATCGGGTAGACCACGAACGAGGGATGCGGGATCACCGCCTCCTCCCCCGGCCGCAGGAACGCGCGCACCATGAGCTCGATCAGGTCGTTGGACCCGTTGCCGAGGATGACGTGATCGGAGGTGACGCCGCGGCGTCGCGCGATGGCCTGGCGGAGGTAGTACCCGCTGCCGTCCGGATAGCGGTTGACGTGGGTGAGCGCCGCCTGCATCGCCTTCATGACCCGGTCCGACGGGGCGAGCGGGTTCTCGTTGGAGGCGAGCTTGATGACGTCGCTGATCCCGAGCTCGCGCTCGAGCTCCTCGATCGGCTTGCCGGGCTCGTAGGGCGCGATGCCCAGGATGTGATCGTTGGCCAGTGATTCCCAGGACGCACTCATGTTCGGATGCTCCTCACGCGGCCGGGTACGAGCCGAGGATCTTCAGGAACTGGCAGCGCTCCCGGACCTCGGCCAGCACGTTCCGGACGTTTTCGGTCTCGCGATGCCCCTCGAAGTCCACGAAGTTGACGTACTCCCAGGGGCGACGTTTCGTGGGTCGCGACTCGATCTTGGTCAGGTTGAGCCGGTGGGCCGCGAACGGCTTCAGGATGCTGTAGAGCACCCCCGGCTCGTTCTTCATCGAGAAGAGGATGGACGTCTTGTCCCGCCCGGTCGGCGCGACCGCCTGCCGTCCGATGACGAGGAAGCGCGTGGAGTTCGCCGGGTTGTCCTCGATGCGGCCGCGGAGGATCGGCACCCCGAAGACCTGCGCGGCCATGTCGGAGGCGATCGCGGCCACCGTCGCGTCATCGCGCGCGCGCTCCACCGCCGCCGCGGTGGACGACATCTCCTCGGTGACCGCCTCCGGCATGTGGGCGGCGAGCCAGCCGCGGCACTGGGCGAGCCCCTGCGGGTGCGAGCACACGACCTTGATCTCGCCGAGCTCGGCCGCCCGCGAGATGAGGTGCTGCGAGATGTCG
>DATFGS010000229.1:0-1996 GCA_035249225.1 Candidatus Methylomirabilota bacterium
CAGGTGCGCGTACATCGTGTAGTAGCGGATGTCGAGGCCGGAGTCCATGCCGCTCTTGATCAGCAGCGTCATGTCCGGACCCCAGTTGCCGGTGAGGAGGGCCTGGGCGCCCGATGCCTTCACCTTGCTGACGTAGGGCGAGAAGTCCTTCACCTTGCCGAGGGGGATCAGCTCGTCGCCCACCACCTTCACGTCGGGCCTGACCTTGGCCAGGAAGGTCTTCACGTCGCGCTGCACCGACTGGCCAAAGAGGTAGTCCTGGTTGAGCAGGTAGACCTTGTTCACGTCCTTGGGCAGGGCGCGCACCATGGTCTCGGCCTTCATGCCCACGTGCGCGTCCATGCGGAAGTGCCAGTAGCTGCACTTCTCGTTGGTCAGCTCGGTGGCCACCGCGCCGCAGTTGACGTAGACGATCCGGTTGTTCGGGTTCCGCTCGTTGTGCTTGTCCACGCCCTCGATGAGGGCGGCGGCGATGTTGGAGCCCGAGCACTGCATGATGACCGGGATGTTCTGGTCGGTGGCCGCCTTCAGCGCGAGCAGCGCCTCCGAGGGCTGCGACTTGTTGTCGAACGAGACCAACTCGAACTTGCGCCCGAGGGCGCCGCCGCGGCCGTTGATGTAATCGATGATGTACTTGAACTGCTGCAGGTTCTGGTCGCCCACCTGCGCGAACGGCCCCGAGAGGGGATCGGTGTACATGACCTTGATGGTGTTCTGGGCGTAGGCCGTCCCGGTGCCGAGGACGAGGCCGACGGCCAGGAGGGTGGATGTGATCCGCTTGAGCCAGTCGCGCATGGGGCCTCCTCTTTGAGTGGCGCGGGTTGCGCCGCCGTTGCCGTGGTTCGAGCACCGCGAGGGTATCGCTCTCCGTGGCGCAAGTCAAAGAAGATAGTAGGATAGCGCCCATGCTCAACGTGCTCGTGACCATGCGCTTCGACCGGGGCCAGCTCGACCGCCTGCGGGCGGTCTCCCCCGAGATCCGGGTGTCACAGGCCGATCCGGAGGCCGCGGACTACTCGACGACCGACGTCCTCTACGCCGGCTCGCCGCCGCGGGACCTCGCCCGGGCGCCCGCGCTTCGCTGGGTGCAGCTGCACATGGCGGGGGTCAACGCCCTCGCGGACCATCCGCTCTACACGAAGACGACGCTCCCGCTGACCACCACCAGCGGGGTGCACGCCGCCACCATCGCGGAGTACGCGATGACCATGCTGCTGGCCCTGGCCCATCGGGTGCCGCGCATGGTGGAGTGGCAGGGCCGCGGGGGCTGGCCGCCGGACGAGCAGCGCTGGCCGCTCTTCGTCCCCGCCGAGGTGCGCGGCGCGACGCTCGGGATCATCGGCTACGGCAGCATCGGCCGCGAGCTCGCGCGCATCGCCAAGTCCGCCTTCTCCATGACCGTGCTGGCGTCCAAGCGCGATCCTTCCCGCCGGGCCGACGATGGCTACGCGCTGCCCGGCACCGGAGATCCGGAGGGCCTTCTGCCCGACGAGTGGCTCGGGCCCGACGAGCTCGACTCGCTGCTGGCCCGATCGGACGTGGTGGTGCTGTGCGCGCCGCTGACGCCCGAGACGCGCGGCCTGATCGGCGCGAAGGCGCTCGCCCGCATGAAGCCCTCCGCGTTCTTCATCAACGTGGGGCGGGGCGCCAGCGTGGACGAGGCGGCGCTCGCCGACGCGCTTCGCGAGCGGCGGATCGCGGGCGCGGCGGTGGACGTCTTCGACCGGGAGCCGCCGCCGGCCGGCCACCCCCTCTACGCGGTGGACAGCGCCATCGTCTCCCCGCACGTCTCGGGCTTCCTGCCGAGCTACGACGAGAAGTGCTCGGTCCTCTTCGCGGAGAACCTGCGGCGCTTCCTGGCGGGCGCGCCGCTCCTGAACCTGGTGGACCGGGCCCGCGGGTACTAGCCGAGCGCGCCGGAGTGCAGCGCGCGCAGCTCGACGGGCCCGCCGCCGTCCAGCCCGAGCATCGCGAGCGCCTCCTGCGCGATCTCCCC
>DATFGS010000230.1:0-1126 GCA_035249225.1 Candidatus Methylomirabilota bacterium
CCGACGGCTACATCCAGATCACCGACCGCACCAAGGACCTCATCAAGTCGGGCGGCGAGTGGATCTCGAGCGTGGACATGGAGACCACCATCATGGGCCACCCCAAGGTGCTGGAGGCCGCGGTGATCGCGGTGCCGCACGCGCGCTGGGTGGAGCGGCCGCTGGCGTGCATCGTGCCCAAGCCCGAGTTCAAGGACACGCTGACCGGCGCCGAGATCATGGAGTACCTGAAGCCCCGCGTGGCCAAGTGGTGGCTCCCCGACGAGGTCGTCTTCATCGACGCGGTCCCCAAGACCAGCGTCGGCAAGTTCGACAAGAAGGTCCTCCGCGAGCGTTTCAAGACCTGGACCCCGAAGTAGGGGCCTAGCAGCGCTTGATCAGGGCGGGCCAGTCTTCTCCCGGGAGGATGGGCTCGGGCGCGCCTTTTGCGGCCGCGGCAAGAGCCCTGAGGCGGGCGATGCGCTCGGCGGGCATCGGGTGCGACGAGAGGTACGTCAGCGCCTTGGGCTGGGTGCCCTCTTCCTTCTGGATCTTCTCGAAGAACACGATCATGCCGGCGGGGTCCACGCGGGCGGCAAGCAGCATCTTCATGCCCTCGGCGTCGGCTTCCTCCTCGGCGCGCCGCGAGTAGCGCAGCTCCCCGAGCGCGCGCGCGGCCTGGAGGCCATAGGCGAGCGGGCCGGTCACGTCGCCGGTCAGGGCCATCAGCAGAAGCCCGGTCCCCACGTCCTGGATCACCGCGCGCGTGGCGTGCCGTCGCAGGACGTGCTGGAGCTCGTGGGCCACGACGCCCGCCAGCTCCTCCGGCGTGCTTGTCCGCTCGAGAAGGCCGTGGAAGATCACCACGTGGCCGCCGGGCGCGGCCACCGCGTTCACCACCGGCCGGTTCACCACGTAGGCCCGCATCGGGTAGGGCGACGGCGGCCCCGCGCCCAGGAGCCGCGCCACGATCGCGTCCATCGCCGCGCCCAGCGCCGGGTCGCCACAGCGCCGCTCGGGCGGCGCGAGGTAGGTCACCGCGGACCGGCCGAGGTTCTCCTCCCAGGCCACCGGCACGTGCGGCGTGACGAGCGCGGCCAGCAGGGGAATACCCCAGAGATAGATCGCGACGGTCGCCGCGAGGACG
>DATFGS010000231.1:0-3206 GCA_035249225.1 Candidatus Methylomirabilota bacterium
TACTCAAGTAGCTGATCTGCTGATCTATATCGCTGCCGTCCGCTCCTTCGAGCCGATCAGAAGCTGACGTCGGGCCGGCTCGGGCCCGGCGCGGTGCTCGAGTCGAGGTGCAGGCGCTCGAGCCAGAACGTCATCGCCATCTCCTCGAAGAGCGCGCGCGCCTCGCCCAGGTGCTTGTCCGCGCCCGCCGCGTCGCCCGCGCGCCGCGCGAGGCGGCCGAGCCCCAGGTGGCAGCGCGCGGCCAGCGGCCGCATCCCCAGCTCGCCCGCGAGCGCGAGCGCCTCGGCGTGGTGGCCGCGGGCCCGCTCGAGATCGGGCGGCCGCTTCTCCGCGGCGGCCAGGCCCAGCAGCCGGAGCGCGTAAACCATGTTGCCGCGCTCCTTGTGCGCTTCCGCCAGCGCGAGCGCGCGGCGCCCGTCCGCCTCCGCCCCCGCGGGGTTCCCGGTGAGCAGGCGCACCTCGCCCAGGTGCGTGGCGATCAGCGAGAGGCGGCCCAGGCGCTGCATGCTCTGGGCCTGGCGCACCGCCCGCTCGGCCAGGTCGAGGGCCTCGGCGCCCCGGCCGGTCAGCGCGTAGACGAGCGCGAGGTCGCCCGCGAGGGGCGGGAAGAAGGCGGGCATCTCCGCGCTGAGCTCGACGCCGCGCTCGAGCACGCCCTTGGCCTCCCACATCTGGCCGCGCCGCACCAGGGTGCCGCCGAGGCCGAGCAGCGCGTAGGTCAGGCTGTAGGGATCCCGCCGCGCCTCCGCGAGCCGCACCCCTTCCTGCGCGGCGTCCATCGCCTCCTCGAACCGGCCCAGCTCGGAGAAGGTCCAGGCCAGGTGCGCGCGCGTCAGCACCGCTGCGATGCCGGGCAGGCCGAAGGTCTCGCCGCTCGCGGCGGGCGGCAGGAGATCCAGGTTCCGCCGCAGGACGGTGACGGCGTGGCGGTAGTCGCCGAGCGCCCGGCGGCCCGCGCCGACGTTGAACGTGCCGACGATCTGCAGGCCCAGGTCGCGGGTCTCCTCGGCGATGGCGAGCGCGCGCTCGCCCGCGCGCGCCGCCTCGTCGGTCTCGCCGAGCTCCCAGTGCACGTTGCTCTCGAAGGAGAGCGCGCGGGCCAGCCGGGGCCCGTCGTCCAGGGCCTCCGCGGCCGCCGCGGCCTCGCGCAGCACCTCCACGCTGCGCGCGTGCTGGCCCAAGGGGACCAGCGCGTTGTGCAGGTCGCAGCGGAGGTCCACGCCGGTTGCGCGCGCGACCGCGTCCGCCGGTCGATGCGCGAGCGCGGCGAGAGCCCGCTCGAAGAACGACACGCTCTCCCAGCTCGCCATGCGGGCGAGGGTACGCCCGCCCGCCTGCCGGCAGTAGCCCACCGCGCGGTCCCACACCTCGCCGAGGAAGGCGTGGTGGGCGAGCCGCTCGCTCTGCTCGGCCAGCCGGCCGTCCGGGTAGGCGCGCTCGATGGCCTCCAGGATGCGCGCGTGCAGGATCCGCCGCCGCTCGTGCACCAGGCTCTCGTAGGCCACGTCGTGCACCAGCGCGTGGCGGAAGCCGTACTCGAGATCCGGGAAGAGCGCGCGCTGGTCGAGCAGGCCCGCGGCGTGGAGCTGATCGAGCCCGCGGCGCACCTCGTCGATGGGCGCGTCGGCGACGGTCTCGAGGAGGCGCACCGGCACCGTGTCGCCGATGACCGAGGCGGCCTGGAGCAATCGCTTGTCCTCGTAGGGCAGCCGGTCGATGCGCGAGGCGATGGTCGCCCGCACGGTGGCCGGGACCTCGAGCGAGAAGACCGGGCGCGTCAGGCGGTAGCTCCCGCGCTCGCCCGCGAGCGCGCCGGTCTCGACGAGGGTCGTCACGCACTCCTCGAGGAAGAGCGGGTTCCCGTTGGCCCGCTCCGCCACCAGCCGCTTCAGTGGCGGGAGCCCGGCGTCGTCGCCCAGCAGCGCGTCCAGCATGTCGCCGATGGCGGGCGGCGCGAGCGCGTCGACGCGCACCTGCGTGTAGCCCGGGTGGCGGGTCCACCGGTCCACGTACTCGGGCCGGTAGGTCGCGGCCACCAGGGCGTAGGGCGGCAGCGCCTCCACCAGCGCGTCCATCGCGGCGTGGGTCTCGGAGTCCACCCACTGCATGTCCTCGAGGATCATCACGAACGGCTGCTGCCGTCCCTGGCGCGTGACGAGCCGGTGGACCGTGCGCATCACCTGCCGGCGGCGCCGGTCGGGATCCATGTCGTCGGCGGGGCCGTCCTGCGCGACCCCCAGCACCCAGAGGATGGCGGACACGCCCGCCTCGAGCTCCGGACCGAGCGCCCGCAGGCGCGCGGCGACCTTGTCGCGGATCGTCGCCGCGTCGTCGCCGGCCTCGACCTGGAAGTACCGGCGGTGCAGCTCCACCCCGGGCCGGTAACCGGCCGCGCGCCCGTAGGAGACCGCGGGCGCCTCGATGACGAGACAGCCGCGCGCGCGGCAGCGCCGGGCGAACTCGAGGCAGAGCCGCGATTTGCCCACGCCCACGTCGCCCACCATCGCCACGACCTGGCCGGTGCCCGCGAGCATCGCGTCGATCGCCTCGTCGAGCCGCGCCAGCTCCCGCTCGCGCCCCACCAGCGGCGAGCGCGCGCGCGGCGAGGTCGCGTCGAGGCGCGAGCGGATCGGCACCGCCCCGCTGATCTCGTGCACGTCCACCGGAGCCTGGAGGCCCCGCACCGGCACCGGCCCGAGGGCCCGCGCGGCCACGCGGCCCCGCACCAGCGCGAGAGTGGGCTCGGTGGCCAGGATCGAGGCGGGCTTGGCCATCTGCTCCATGCGCGCGGCCAGGTGCACGGTCTGGCCGACCGCGGTGTAGGTGAACGAGAGATCGCTGCCGATGGAGCGGGCCACCACCTCGCCCGAGTTGAGGCCGATCCGGATCTGCAGCGGCAGGCCGAGCGAGCGCTGCAGCTCGTCGCCGAGCGCGAGCATCTGCGCCTGCATGCGCAGCGCCGCGTAGCAGGCGCGCACCGCGTGGTCCTCGTGGGCGAGCGGCGCGCCGAAGAGGGCCATGATGCCCTCGCCCATCACCTGGTTCACGGTGCCCTCGTAGCGATGCACCGCCTCCATCATCAGCTCGCGCACCCGGT
This sequence comes from Candidatus Methylomirabilota bacterium, assembly GCA_035249225.1. Classification (GTDB taxonomy): domain Bacteria; phylum Methylomirabilota; class Methylomirabilia; order Rokubacteriales; family CSP1-6; genus CAMLFJ01. The sequence goes on from DATFGS010000231.1 coordinate 3,098, forward strand.
CGACGACCGGGCCGATCTCCTCGGGATCGCGGTCGCCGACCGCCTCGATCATCCCGTGGATGCCCGCGAAGAGCACGGTGACCTGCTTGCGCTCGCCCTCGAGGGCCTC
>DATFGS010000232.1:0-4267 GCA_035249225.1 Candidatus Methylomirabilota bacterium
GAGAGCATGGCGGCAGCGCGCAGCATCCGCGGGCGCGTCGCGATCGTCGGGGTCGGCGAGACGACGTACTACAAGCACGGGCGCGCGCCCCGGTCCGAGTTCGCCCTGGCCCTCGAGGCCGTCCTGCGGGCGTGCGAGGACGCGGGCCTCGACCCCCGGCAGGTCGACGGCTTCGCCTCCTACAGCAACGACCGCAACGATCCCTCGCGCCTGGCCGCCGCCCTGGGCCTGCCCGAGCTCAGGTTCTCCAACATGCAGTGGGGCGGCGGCGGGGGCGGGGGTTCGGCCGCGGTCGGCAACGCGGCGGCCGCGGTCGCGGCCGGCTACGCGGACTGCGTGGTGGTGTTCCGCGCCCTCGCCCAGGGACAGTTCCAGCGCTTCGGCGCCGCGCCGCCCGGCGGTGCGGTCTCCGGCGAGGCCGCGCTCACGTTCCCCTACGGGCTCATCTCGCCGGCCCAGCGCTTCGCGATGCGCGTGATGCGCTTCATGCACGACCACGGCGTGCGCCAGGAGGCGCAGCGGGCCATCGCGCTGGCCTCCTATCACCACGCCCAGGCCAACCCGAGAGCGGTCATGCACGGCCGGCCGCTCACCGCGGAGGCCTACGACGCCTCCCGCTGGATCGTGGAGCCGTTCCGCCTCTTCGACTGCTGCATGGAGAACGACGGGGCGGCAGCCCTGGTGCTGGTCTCGGCGGAGCGCGCGCGCGATCTGCGTTGTCGGCCCGCCTACATACTTGGTGTCGCCCAGGGCTCCGAGTATCGCAACGCGGCCCGCGGGCACAACGCGCCGACCTACGCCTCCTCGAGCTTCACCACCGTCGCCCCGCACCTCTGGGAGATGGCCGGCCTCGGGCCCAAGGACGTCCACGTGGTGCAGAGCTACGAGAACTTCACCGGCGGCGTGCTGATGAGCCTGGTGGAGCACGGCTTCTTCGCCCCCGAGGAGGCCAACGACTTCCTCGTCCCGGAGAACCTTATCGCCCCGTCCGGGCGCCTGCCGCTCAATACCAGCGGCGGCAACCTCGCGGAGTGCTACATGCACGGCCTCGAGCTGCAGATCGAGGCGGTGCGCCAGCTGCGCGGCGAGTCGACCAGCCAGGTGCCGGGCGCGCGCGTGGGCCTCGTGATCTCGGGGCCCATGGTGACGCCGGTCTCCAGCATGCTGGTCGGCACCGGGGACACCCTGTGAGCGCGGCCGCCTCGTACCTGCCCGCCGGCCTGCCCCGGCCGGTGCCGGAGCCGGACGGGCTCGACCGGCCCTACTGGGAGGGCACGCGCGCGGGCCGGCTGCTGGTGCAGCGCTGCCGCGGCTGCGGGACCTTCCAGTGGGGCCCGGAGTGGATCTGCCATCGCTGCCTCGCGCCCGATCCGGACTGGGTGGAGGTGGCCCCGCGCGGGCGCATCTACTCGTGGGAGCGCGCGTGGCACCCGGTGCACCCCGCGCTCCGCGACCACGGCCCCTACGTCGTGGTGCTGGTCGAGCTGCCCGAGGCGGGCAACGTGCGCATGCTCGGCAACCTGCTCGGAGACCCCCGACAGACAGTCCAGATCGGCGCGCCGGTCGAAGCGGTGTTCGAGCCGCACGACGAGGCCACCCCGCCGTTCACGCTCGTCCAGTGGAGGATGACCCCATGACGCCCGCCGACATCGTGGTCAACGAGCCCAACCAGTGGCGCCTCACCACGCCCGGACACGCGGGCTGGCCGCGCAGCGCCCGGCCCGGCGACCCGCGGAAGTACTTCATGGTCTCGGCGGACTGCCACGCCAACGAGCCCTACGATCTCTGGGCCACCCGGATCGACGAGAAGTACCGGGCGCGCGTGCCCCGCGTCATCACCGACGAGAACGGGGTGAAGTGGCGCGTCTCCGAGGGCCATCGGCCGGACCGCCTGCGCACGGACGCCCTCGAGGGCGAGGACGGGCTGCGCCAGCGGGTGGGCGCCGATCCGGTGGAGCGGCTGGCCGACATGGACCGCGACGGCATCGACATCGAGGTGATCTTCCCGAACAAGGGCCTCGCGATGTGGGCCACCCCCGATCCGGTCTTCGCGATGGCCCAGTGCCGCGTGTACAACGACTGGGCACACGAGACCTTCGGGCCCCACCGCGACCGCATGGCGCCCGCCGCCGCCCTCGCCACCGGTGACCTGGAGGGCTCGCTCGCGGAGGTGAAGCGCGTCGCCAAGCTCGGCTTCCGCGCGCTCACGCTGCCGTGCAAGCCGATCTGGGGCGGACACGACGTGGACCACCCGAACTACAACCTGCCGGTGTTCGACCCGCTCTGGACCGCGATCCAGGACGCGAACCTGCCGGTCACCTTCCACGTCTCGACGGGGCGCGACCCGCGCGCGGCGCGCGGCAACGGCGGCGCGGTGATCAACTACGTCTCGCACTCGCTCTCGCCCACTATCGAGCCGGTGGCCAACCTCTGCGCCTCGGGCGTCTTCGAGCGCTTCCCGCGCCTGCGGGTGGCCACCATCGAGGCGGGCATCGGCTGGGTCGCGTGGTTTCTGGGCGCCATGGACGAGGCCTACCGCAAGCACCACTTCTGGGTGCGGCCGAAGCTCAAGCGGCTCCCCAGCGAGTACTACCGCGAGCACTGCTGGGCCTCCTTCCAGGAGGATCCGGCCGGCCTCGCCCTGGCCGAGCCGATGAACCTGGCCGACCGCTTCATGTGGGGCAACGACTACCCGCATCACGAGGGCACGTGGCCGCATTCGGCCCAGGCCATCGAGCGCACGATGGGTCACCTGTCGGAGACCGCGCGGGCGAACGTGCTCGGGCTCAACGCGGCGCGCTTCTTCGGCTTCGCGGTGCCGGCAGGGTCCGGGCTCGCGTGAGCCCCGGGACGATCCGCGCCCGCCACGTCGTGGCGACGGGTGTCCATCGCGCGGCCGCACGCGTGATGGACATTCTCGAGCTGGTCGTTCGTACCCGCGAGGGCCTGGCCCTGCGCGAGCTGAGCGCGCAGCTCGAGGCGCCCAAGAGCAGTCTGCTCCCGCTGCTGCGTACCCTGACCGCCCGGGGCTACCTCGAGCAGGGCGCGCTCGGCGGCTACGGGCTCGGCCCGAAGGCGCTGGAGCTGGGGATGGGCGCTCCCGCCCACCGCGCGTGGCCCGAGATCGCCCGGCCCGCGCTGCGGGAGCTGATGCAGCGCACCGGCGAAACCGTCTTCCTGGGCGTTCTCGGGGGCGACGGCACCGCGGTGGTCTTCGTGGACAAGGTCGAGAGCGAGCAGGTCATCCGCTACGCCGCGGGGGTGGGCGACCGGCTGGCGCTGCACGCCACCTCCAGCGGCAAGGTGATCCTGGCCTTCCTGCCCGCGCCGGAGCGAGAGCGGATCCTCCGCGCGCTCACGCTCAAGCGCTACACCGACCGCACCGTCACGAGCCTGCCCGCGCTGCGCGCCGCGCTCGAGGAGGTCCGCCAGACCGGCGTCTGCGTGAACCTGGACGAGCTGGCGCTGGGGGCCGCCGGCATCGCGGCCCCGATCTTCGGCCGCGACGACCGCGTGGCCGGCGCCTGCGCGATCGGCGGGCCGACGGACCGGGTCCGCCCGCGGCTCAAGCCGCTCGCCGCGGAGGTCAAGGCCGCCGCGCGCGCCATCTCCGCGCTCCTGGGTCATCCGGGCGAGCCGCCGTCCGCTTCGCGAAAGGATCGGCCCTGAGCCCCGTGTAGCAAGACCTTCCCGCCCGCTCTCCCGTTCCCGGTAAGCCTTACCGCGCCGCCGCTCCTCGTCGCGTCCATCCGGCCGCGCAAGCGCGTCTTCCCGGCTCGCCCGGGCCTAGCATGCGAAATGCTTCGGCTACTCCGAAAAGGAGACTGCCATGGACGCGATCCAATTTCTCAAGGAGGAGCACCAGAAGGCCAAGAGCGCGTTCGAGAAGCTGATGGCCGCCGCGCCCGCGGAGCGGGGCGCGCGCTGGGACGAGCTCAAGCCCGAGCTCCGGGCTCACGAGAAGATCGAGGAGCAGTGCCTCTACGGGCCGATCGCCCGGGACGGCGCGTCGGATCCGGCCCTCTCCGAATGGGTCTCCGACCGCCACCAGGACGAGGTGCACGAGGTCGAGGGTCTCATCGCGGAAACGCAGGGGCTCGATCCCGAGGACCGGCGCTGGGTCGCCACCGTCGAGCAGATCAGGTCGGCCCTCGAGAATCACATCCGCCAGGAGGAGCAGGACATCTTCCCCCGGATCGCGCGGGTCTGGGACCGGGCGCGCCTCGAGGAGGCCGGCCGGGAGCTGCAGCAGAGCAAGGCCGAGAAG
>DATFGS010000233.1:0-5034 GCA_035249225.1 Candidatus Methylomirabilota bacterium
GCGAGGGTGAGGGCGAAGATGACCTTCTGCTTGACCCGCTGGCCCGCAAAGGCGATTTCCCGGTTCAGATCGTCGCCGCTCACTGGTCTCCGATCGCGTGGAAGCAGGGTTCGGGTGGCGCGCTACAGCCAAGCAACCCAAGTGCCAGAGTTGCGCGGCCGGAAGCCCCTTCGAATCGCGCTCTTGCGGTCCAGTCGGCGGGGTCGCTTCGGGTCCGAGTGTCAATTTTGCGTAATCGGGCTGACGGATTGAAGGCAGGCGAACAGCACGAGTGCCGAAGACACAACAGGTGACGAGGTGAAGTGGCCGTCCGCGGTGCGCCGGCCGATCGGGCAGCATGTGTTATACTCCGCGGGGTTTGAAGTCAATCAGGAGGCACGTGTGGCCGGGTATCTCCCCGTCGTCATGTTTCTGGTCCTGATCGTGGCGTTCGCCTTGGTCTCCCTCGGGATGGCCGCCGTGCTCCGGCCGGCCCGGCCCTACTGGAGCAAGCTCGAGAACTACGAGTGTGGCGCCGAGCCGATCGGCGAGGCGTGGGTCCAGTTCCCGGTGGCGTTCTACCTCGTGGCGCTCATCTTCATCGTCTTCGACGCGCTCGCGGTGTTTCTCTTCCCCTGGGCCCTCGTGCTCCGTAGCTTCGGGCTCTGGGCGGTGGGGACCATGACGCTCTTCATGGGCATCCTCTCGCTGGGCTGGGTGTATGCGTATAGGGAGGGGATCCTCGAGTGGAAATAAAGGCGCCGACCCCGCAGATCCCGCCGCCGGGCTGGACCGAGTTCAAGGACCTCCAGGAGATGGAGAAGTACCGCCAGGAGCGGCCGGAGGGTGACCAGCACTCCGCCCTCTTCGAGAGGGTGACCGAGGGGATCCAGCACTTCCCGGGCGGCTTCCTCGTCACCACCGTCGCAGACTCGTTCCTCAACTGGGCGCGCAAGTCCTCGGTGTGGCCGGTGACCTTCGGCCTGGCCTGCTGCGCGATCGAGATGATGGCCACCTTCGCCTCGCGCTTCGACGTGGAGCGCCTCGGGATGGTGCCGTGGGCGTCCCCGCGACACTCCGACCTCATGATCGTCTCCGGCACCGTGACCATCAAGATGGCCCCGATGCTCAAGCGCATCTACGATCAGATGCCGGATCCGAAGTGGGCGGTCTCGATGGGCTCGTGCGCCAACTCGGGCGGCCCATTTCGGCACGGCTACCACGTGGTGAAGGGCGTGGACCGGGTGATCCCGGTGGACGTCTACGTCCCCGGCTGCCCGCCCCCGCCGGAGTCGCTGCTGAACGGGCTGCTCCTGCTGCAGGACCAGATCGCGCACTTCCACAAGACGGGCCGGCGCGCCGCGCCCACCGCCAAGATCGACTGATCGCGTGATCCACGACCAGGCACGCGCGAGGATACAGGAGCGCTTCGGGGTGGCCGCCGAGGGCGACGGATCCCTCCTCACGGTGTCGGTGCCGCCGGATCGCTGGGCGGAGCTGGCGCGCTTCGCCAAGGACACGCTCGGCTGCCTCTACTTCAACTTCCTGAGCGCGGTGGACTGGAAGGAGCAGGGCCTCGAGGTGGTGACGCGCGTCGAGAACCTCGACGTGGGGCTCGCCCTCATGCTGAAGACGCGGCTCGGAGCGGGGCAGTCGGCCTGCGCCTCCCTCGTGCCGGTGTACCGCGGCGCGGAGTGGATGGAGCGCGAGTGCTACGACATGTTCGGCGTCCGCTTCGACGGGCACCCCGATCTGCGGCGCATCCTGCTCCCCCAGGACTGGGAGGGGCACCCGCTGCTGAAGTCCTACGCGGTGGATACGCCTCACCCACCCTATCGCTGACCGGAGCCCGATGATGATCTACGAGCTGCGCACTTACACGCTGATGCCGGGCAAGCAGGGCGAGTACCTGAAGCTGAACGGGGAGATCGGCCGCAAGATCCGCGGGGACAAGTACGGCAAGCTCGAGGGCTACTGGTCCACCGAGTTCGGCACGCTCAACCAGCTCGTGCACCTCTGGAGCTACGCCGACCTGGGCGAGCGCGAGCGGCTGCGGGCGGGGCTCGCGAAGGACGAGGCGTGGACCAAGGAGTACATCCCGAAGATCCGGCCGATGATGCTGGCCCAGGAGAACAAGATCCTCTCCGCGGTGGTCCCGATGACGCCGCCCGCGGACACCGGCAACGTCTACGAGCTGCGCTGGTATCGCGCGCACGTGGGTAAGGCGGGCGAGTGGCTCGCGCTCTTCAAGGACATCCTGGCGTTCCGGGACCGGTTCACCCGCCGCGTCGGCCTCTGGCAGACCGAGGCCGGCCAGCTCAACGAGGTCGTGCACATGTGGGTCTACCGCGACCTGAACGATCGCGCGGCGGCCCGGGCCAAGATGGCGCAGGAGCCGGAGTGGCAGACCTTCCTGGGCAAGGCCATGCCGCTGCTGGCGACCATGCAGGCCATCGTGCTCAACCCCGCCGCCTTCTCGCCGATGCGCTGACCGCGCTTTCCATGGACCCAGAAGCAAGGAAGGTCATCGAGCTGGGCTACGGGGGTAGCGAGCGCCTCACGATGAACATGGGGCCGCAGCACCCGTCCGCCCACGGCGTCTTCCGCGCGATCCTCACCCTCGAGGGCGAGACGGTGGTGGGGGTGGACGCGGTGATCGGCTATCTCCACCGCTGCCACGAGAAGCTCGGCGAGTCGCTGACCTATACCCAGTACCCCTCGATCGCGTCCAAGACCGACTACGTGGCCGCGATGACCAGCGAGCTGGCCTACGTGCGCGCGGCCGAGATGGTGGGCAAGGTCGAGGTGCCGCGGCGCGCCCAGTACCTGCGGGTGATCGTCGCCGAGCTGCAGCGCATCGCCTCGCACTGCCTCTGGCTCGGCACCTGGTGCCTCGACATGGGCGGCGCGCTGGGCGGCGGGGCCACCGTCTTCCTCTACTGCATCCGGGAGCGGGAGTGGGTGCTCGATCTCTTCGAGGCGCTGGTCGGCGCGCGGCTGCTCTACGGGTTCCACCAGGTGGGCGGCACCCGCTACGACATCCCGGCCGGCTGGGCCCAGAAGTGCCGGGAAACCATCGCGCTGATCGAGCGGCGTCTGAACGAGTACGAGGACATGCTGGAGCGGAACGCCTTCTTCCAGGCGCGCACCCAGGGCGTGGGCACGATCTCGCGCGAGCTGGCCCAGACCGTCGGCATCTCGGGCCCGCTGATCCGCGGCTCCGGGGTGAGCTACGACATCCGGCGCCTCGAGCCCTACTCCTCCTACGAGGACTTCGATTTCAAGGTGCCGGTGGAGACCGCGGGCGACTGCTACGCGCGCTACCGCGTGCGGATGGTCGAGTTCCGCGAGTCCATCAACATCGTGCGACAGGCGCTCGACGGGCTGCCCGAAGGACCGGTGTCCTCCCGCCCCGGCGTCAAGTCGGTGGGCCAGGTGCGCATCGCGAAGGGGGAAGGCTACGCGCGCGTGGAAGGGGCCCGCGGCGAGGTGGGCTGCTACCTCGTCTCCGACGGCGGGGCCAAGCCCTACCGCATGAAGTGGCGTGGCGCCTCCTTCTCCAACCTCTCGGTGCTCCCGCACATCCTGATCGGCTGCCGGGTGGCCGACGTGGTGGCGATCATGGGCTCGGTGGACCCGGTGTTCGGCGAGGTCGACCGCTAGCCATGCCCGTCCTGCCCCCGATGGTGATGGAGACGGTCAACGCGTTCATCGTCGCGTTCATCGTGCTGAACGTGATCATCGGTATGGTCACCTACGTCACGCTGCTCGAGCGGAAGTTCGCGGCGCGCATGCAGTCGCGCATCGGCCCCTACCGGGTGGGCCCGCACGGCCTGCTCCAGCCCATCGCGGACGCGCTCAAGCTCATGATGAAGGAGGACGTGGTGCCGCGGGCCGCCGACCGGTCCGTCTACAACCTGGCCCCGATCGTCTTCCTCGTGCCCTGCATGCTGATCTTCGCCACGCTGCCCTTCGCGCCCGGGCTGGGGATCGCCGATCTCAACATCGGCATCCTGTTCTTCCTGGCCGTCTCCGCGATGGAGATCGTGGGCCTCTTCATGGGCGGCTGGGGCTCCAACAACAAGTACGCGCTGCTCTCCGCGATGCGGGCGGTGAACCAGATCATCTCCTACGACCTGCCCTTCATCTTCGTGGCGCTGGTGCCCGTACTCCTGGCCGGGTCGCTGCGCCTCTCCGACATCGCGGAGGCCCAGGCGGGCCTCTGGTACGCGGCGTGGTTCCCGCTGGGCACGATCGCCTTCCTCTTCTACATCGTGGCCACGCTCGCCGCCGAGAACCGGGTCCCGTTCGACATCCTGGAGGCCGAGTCCGAGCTCGTCGCGGGCTTCCGGGTCGAGTACTCGGGCATGAAGTTCGCCCTCATCCAGCTCGGCGAGTACGCCCACATGATCGCCACCTCGTACCTGGGCGCACTGCTCTTCCTGGGCGCGTGGGCGGGGCCGGGATCGGAGGGCTCCCCGTGGGTCGGGGCGCTCTGGTTCACCCTGAAGGCGATGATCGTGTTCCTGGTGGTGACGTGGATCCGCTGGAGCTTCGTGCGCATCCGGGCCGATCAGATCCTCGCCATCTCCTGGAAGGCCCTGCTGCCCGCGAGCCTCCTCCTCTTGATGGCGACCGCGCTGGTGGTCGCGCTGCAGGGGGCGCCGGGTGGCTAGGCGGCTCGGGGAGAGCTTCTGGGGGGACTTCTTCCAGCTGTGCGTCGCGGTGCCGCGGGCGATGAAGGTGTCGGCCCTGAACCTGTTCCGCCGGCCGGTGACCGTGCACTACCCGGACAAGACGCGGAACTATCCGGATCGCTACCGCGGCCTGCTCGCCCTGACCTACGACAAGGAGACCGGCGAGGAGAACTGCATCGGCTGCCGCCTCTGCGAGTACATCTGCCCGCCGCAGGTCATCAAGGTGGAGATGCTGAAGGCGGAGAAGCGGAACTTCGCCAAGGTCTTCACGCTCGAGCTGTACGCGTGCGAGTTCTGCGAGCTGTGCGTGCAGGTGTGCCCGACCGACGCCATCATCATGATGAAGTCGTTCGACATG
>DATFGS010000234.1:0-3722 GCA_035249225.1 Candidatus Methylomirabilota bacterium
CGAAGCCGGCCTCCGCCTTGCTGCGCTGGAAGGCCTGCGCGCGCTCGAGCCCGTCCCAGCCCTCGCGCCCCGGGTAGCGGCTCTGCCAGGTCTCGAAGGCCCCGCGCTTGGGCTCCGCGTGGGCGCCGAGCCACTGCCGCACCTCCGCGCGAAACGCCGCTTCTTCCCGCGTGTCGTCGAAGTCCACGTTGCGCTCCTAGGCGGCGCCGGCCTCGAGCCGGCTCACCAGCAGTTCCTTCCAGCGCCGGGCGCTGCCCAGCATGAGGCCGGTGAGCTTGGCGCGCCGGTAATGGAGGTGGCAGTCGAACTCCCAGGTGAAGCCCATGCCGCCGTGCACCTGGATGTTCTCCTTGGCCGCGTGGTAGTACGCCTCGCTCGCGGCCACCCGCGCGGCCGCCGCCGCGACGCCCAGCTCCGGCGCGTCCTTCGAGAGCGCCCACGCGCCGTAGTAGGCGTTCGACCGCGCGAGCTCGATGCCCACGTACATGTCGGCCAGCTTGTGCTTGATCGCCTGGAACGAGGCGATCTGGCGCCCGAAGGCGAAGCGGCCCATCGCGTACTCGCGCGCCATGTCGAGCGCGGTCTGCGCGCCGCCGATCTGCTCGAAGGCCACCAGCACCGCCGCGCGGTCGAGCAGCCGCTCCGCCAGCGGCCAGCCCTGACCGGCCGCGCCGAGGGGCTCGGCCGGCGCCCCGTCGAGCACGATCCGCGCGTGCGAGCGGGTCGGGTCCACGGTGGCGAGGGTGGTCCGCGTGACGCCCGGGCCGGTCAGCTCGACCAGGTAGAGGCCGGCGCGGCCCTGGCCTTGCGCGGCGAGGACGACCGCGAAGTCGGCCACGTCGCCGTCCATCACCGGCAGCTTGGTGCCGGTCAGGCGTCCGCCCTCGGCGCGCGTCGCCAGGTTGCCGGGCGTGGTCACCCGCGGCCCCTCGGCCAGTGCGAGGCAGCCGATCGCGGCGCCCTGGGTGATGGGCGGCAGCCAGCGCTTCTTCTGGGCATCGCTGCCCGCGAGCAGCAGCGCCTCCGCGGCCAGGTAGATGGTGGAGGCGAACGGGGTGGGGGCCAGGCTCCGTCCCAGCTCCTCCGCGATCACGCAGAGCTCGAGGTAGCCGAAGCCGGCGCCCCCGTGGGTCTCGGGGATCGCGGTGCCCATCCAGCCCATCTCGCCCATGCCCTTCCAGAGCGCCCGGTCGTAGGGCGCCGCCCCCTCCAGGATGCGGCGGACCCGCGTGGACGAGGCGTGCTCGCCGAGGAACTTCCGCGCCTGCTCCCGCAACGATTTCTGATCCGCCGAGAAGTCGAAGTTCATGGCGCGAGGATCATACCAAAGGCGCTTGCCATGCGGGCGCGCGTCTTTCAGAATCGGGCCTCAGTCTCGACACCCCTCACCCTGCCCTCTCCCCAAAGGCGAGAGGGAGAACACGGAGGCGGACATGCGGGCCACGGCGGCGGTTCTCTACGAGGTCAAGAAGCCGGTGGTGGTGGAGGACGTGGAGGTGATGGATCCGGGGCCGCACGAGGTGCTCGTGCGCTGGGCGGCGAACGGAGTCTGCCACAGCGATCTGCACGTGATCACCGGGGACTATCCCCATCCGCTGCCGGTGGTGCTCGGCCACGAGGCGGCCGGGGTGGTGGAGAAGATCGGGCCGGGCGTGGAGACGGTGAAGGCGGGCGACCACGTGTGCTCGAGCTACATCCCCTCGTGCGGGCGGTGCGCGTACTGCATCGGCGGGCAGCCCACGATGTGCGCGCTGCGCGACAAGCCGCGCTGGTTCATGCTCGACGGCACCTCGCGCTTCCGGCGCAACGGCCAGCCGCTCCACCACTTCCTGCAGGTCGCGGGCTACGCGACCCACGCGGTGCTGCCCGAGCCGAGCGTGATCCCGATCCGCGCCGACGCCCCGCTCGACGTGGTGTGCCTGGTGAGCTGCGGCGTGCTCGCGGGCGCGGGGCCCGTGTTCAACCGGGCCAAGGTGCCGCCGGGGGCGAGCGTGGCGGTGTGGGGGGCGGGCGGCGTCGGGCTCAACACGATCCAGGCCGCGCGCATGCTGGGCGCGGGCAAGATCATCGCGGTGGACGTGGTGCGGCAGAAGCTCGCCTGGGCCGAGGAGTTCGGGGCCACCCACGTGGTGGACGCGTCGAAGGAGGATCCGGTGGCCGCGGTCCAGAAGATCTCGGGGTCCGGCGGCGTCGACTTCAGCTTCGAGGTGGTGGGGACCCAGAAGACGATCGAGCAGGCGGTGCTCGCCACCCATCGGGGCGGCACCTGCGTGATCGTGGGCGTCTCGCCCGCGGGGACGCGGCTCTCGCTCGATCCGTCGCTGTTCCTGCAGCAGCGCGTGCTCACCGGCTCGTCCTTCGGAGGCGGGCACCAGCGCACCGACGTGCCGATGCTGATCGATCTCTACATGTCCGGCAAGTACAAGCTCGACGAGCTGATCAGCCGGCGGCTGCCGCTGGCCGAGCTCAACGAGGGCTTCGACCTGATGCTCCAGGGAGAGGTGAAGCGCAGCGTGATCGTCTACTGAGGAGGGGCACGATGGATACGACGGCATTCGAGGCCGCGCTGGTCCGGGACGGGTACCGGGACATCGAGACGAAGGCGCTCCTGGGCACCTACCGGGCGGGGGCGCATTCGCACGCCTTCGACGTGCGGGCGCTCGTTCTCACGGGCGAGATCACGCTCACCGTGGACGGCGCGGCGCGCTCGTTCACGGCCGGCGAGGTGTTCACGATGGAGGCGGGGTGCTCGCACGCCGAGGCGGCGGGACCGGACGGGGTGCGCTACCTCGTCGGACGGCGCTCCCGCTGACTCGCGCCGCCCGGGGCTAGCGGGGGTCGATCCGGGTCGCCATCGGAGCGCGGGCCTCGATGGCGGCGGCCGCCTCGAGGCAGAGATCCTCGCGGAAGCGGCCGGCGCTGATCTGCACGCCGGTGGGCAGTCCGTCCGCGACGCCGGTCGGCACCGACACCGCGGGCAGCCCCAGCACCGGCACCACGAGCTGCATGATCTGGGCGCGCATGATCCGCCGGGTCGTGTCCGCGTCCACCCGGTCGAGGTCGACCGGGAACGCGGGCTCGTTCGAGGTGGGCGTCACCACGAGCGGGCGCTCCTCCAGGAAGAGCTCCCAGAGGCGCAGCAGCCGATCGCGCTGGGCCAGCCCGTCGAGCACCTGGCGGAGGTCGCGGGGCGGGTGCACCGCGCGCCAGAGGCCGAGCGCCTGCTTGATCCCGGCGTCGCCGTACTGCGCGGCGGCCGGCTCGAGCGCCGCGATGACGTCCTCCATCGCGATGGCGGCCCAGAGATCGGCGACCGCGCCCAGCTCGGGCGGCTCCACCTCCTCGACCGCGTAGCCCGCGTCCTCGAGCCAGCGGCCGGCCTGGCGCACCGCCGCCGTCACCGCGGGGGCCACTCCGCCGCGCCCGGCCGGATCGGCCACCAGGGCCACGCGCACGGGGCGCTTCACGGGCGGGCCCTCGAGCGGCACGTCGGCGCAGCGCGGATCGTTGGGATCGGGCACCGCCATCGCCGCGAAGGCGGCGCGCGCGTCGCGCACCCGCCGGGTCAGCGGGCCCTGGACGGCCATGAGCTGCGACGAGATCGCCCGCGCGATGGTCGAGGTGAAGTTCCACGAGGGGACGCGGCCGTAGCTCACCCGGAGGCCGACCAGGCCGCAGCAGTAGGCCGGGTAGCGCACCGAGCCGGCGATGTCGTTGCCGTG
>DATFGS010000235.1:0-3733 GCA_035249225.1 Candidatus Methylomirabilota bacterium
GCGCGTCCGCCCGGGCGGTCGGCCGCGGGCGCCCCACGTAGCGCGCGGCGAGCAGCACGTTCTCGAGCGCGGTCAGCCCCGCGATGAGCAGGAAGGACTGGAAGACGTATCCGAACGAGCGCCCGCGCACCCCGCACTGGGCGCGGCGCGAGAGCCGGCTCACGCAGACGTCGTCGAGCCAGATCTCGCCCGCGTCGGGCGGCTCGAGCAGCCCGAGCAGGTTGAGCAGGGTGGACTTGCCGCAGCCGGACGGCCCCGCGACCGCCACGAACTCGCCGGGCTTCACCTCGACGTCCACGCCGTGGAGCACCGGCACCGGGCCGCCGTCGGGACCGCGGAACGTCTTGCTGAGCCCGCGCGCGCGGACGAGCACCTCAGGCCCCGCGCCGGATGGCCTCGGCGGGCGACAGGCGCACGATCCGGAGGGTGGCGTAGGTGGCGGCGAGCGCGCCCAGGACGACCGAGAAGCCGAGCGAGAAGCCGAGCAGGCGCGGCGAGAAGAGGAAGAGCTGCTGGCCCGCGCCGCGCGCGTCGACCAGGGTGCCGACCGCGAGGGCCAGCCCGACCCCGAGCAGGCCGCCCGAGACGGAGACGCCGAGGGCCTCGCCCAGGATCTCGCGCAGGAGCTGGCCGTCGGTGGCCCCGAGCGCGCGCTTGATGCCGAAGTCGCGGATGCGCTCGAACACCGCCGCGGTCACCGTGTTGGAGAGCGAGAGCCCGCCGATCACGAGGCCCAGCACGCCGACGCCGAACAGCAGCGCCGAGAAGAACGCGGTGGACTCCCGCAACAGTCGGCTCAGCTCCCCGGGGATCGTCACGTTGAGGCCCGGCACCTCGGCCTGGATGCGCCGCGCGAGCGCGTCCGGGTCGACCCCGTCCGTCCACGCCACCGCGGCCCCAGTGTTCAGATCGCCCCGCCCGAGGCCTCCGGCCGCGCCGGTGAAGACCTGCACCAGCAGCGGGTCGCGCCGGAGCCAGAGATCGCGCGCGTCGTCGAGCGCCACGATCGCGAAGCGATCGGGCGCGGTCAGCGTCTTGTCGAGCACGCCCACGACCTGGAACGTCCGGCCGGTCGCCAGCTCGAGGGATCCGCCGACCCGCAGGTGGCGCGAGCCTCCAAAGTCGGACCCCACTACCACCACCCCGCGATCGCCCGGGCGGAGGAAGCGCCCGTCGCGCACCGGGAGCTCGCGGAACTCGCGGTTGGACATGCGCACCGCCGGATCCACGCCCAGGATCAGCTCCTGGGTGAGGGTCAGGAACTGCGAGGTGGTGGGATTGAGCGGCAGCATCACCTGACCCTGCACCGCCGCCACCCCGGGGACGCGCGCGATCTGCTCGATCTTGCTCGCGCGCAGCAGGCCGCCCGCGGTGAAGCCGGTGCCCATGCCCATGCCCTCGCCGGCCACCGAGATCTGGCCCAGCACGAAGCGATCGCCGCCGTCGATGAAGCGGGTGATGCGCTCGGCCATCGCGCCCAGCGCGACCAGCCCGGCCACGCCGACCGCGATGCCCAGCACCGTGAAGAGGTAGCCGCGCGGGAGGAGCCGGCGGAGCGCTACCATTCGAGGCGGGATTCCGTGGTCAGGCCCCGGCGGCGACGGACGAAGCGATTGATGGCGACGATGACGAAGAAGACCTCGAGGCCCAGCTTCAGCTTGAGCGAGCGGCGCACGAAGGCGCCCCCCGCCAGCACCGCGATGACCGCGTCCACCATGCCCACGATCTCGCGCGGCTTGAGGAAGATCTCGATGAACGAGGGGTCGTAGAAGTTCCGGATGAAGCGCTGGAAGGAGCCGACCCCGCTGCGGACCCGGCGCTGGTAGCCGCGGAAGCGACGCTCGACGAAGCGGTTCTCCCGGAACGCCCTCAGGATCTCCACCGAGGCCATCTCGGCCGACTGGGTCGAGACGTAGACGCCCGAGGAGAAGATCGGGTCCACGAACGCGAGCGCGTCGCCCACGCACACGAAGCGGTCGCCGATGGCGGGATCGGTCCGGTACGAGAAGTTGGACGCGCTGTACACCTTGGTGATGCGGCGGGCGCCCTCGAGCGCTTCCTCGAGCGCGCGGCACTGCGGGATCAGGGAGTCGTAGAGCTGCTCCAGGTTGCCCTCGCGCCCGCGCACCGTGCGCGCGTGCAGCACGCAGCCCACGCTCGTCGTCCCGTCGTGGAAGGGGATGTACCAGAACCAGCCCGCCGGGAAGATCAGGATGCGGATATTGCCCTTCTCGAGCCCGGGCCAGCGGCGCCCGCCGCCGAAGTGGGCGAAGAGCGCGACCTTGCCGAGCCCCGGGATGGGGCGGCGGTGCCCGTGGCGAGAGGCCAGGAAGGAGTCGCGGCCGCTCGCGTCCACCAGGAAGCGCGCGCGCAGCTCGCGCGAGCCGGCGGCGTCGGTGACCTGCGCGGTCACCCCGTCGGCGTCGAACGCCACCCGGTCCACGGTGGCGGGCTGGAGCAGGGTCACGTTCGGCTGGCGGGCCGCGTGGTCGAGCAGAATCTTGTCGAACTCCCCGCGCTGGACCTCGAAGGCGTGCGAGGGCCACGGCTTGCCTTCCCGGAACAGGAAGTGATGCCCGAGATCCATGTCCTGGTCGTGGAAGTAGGCCCCGTACTTCGGGAGGAAGCCGTGCGCTCGGACCGCGTCGAGCACGCCGATCCGCTCCAGGACCGGGACGTTGCAGGGCAGGAGCGACTCGCCGACGTGGAAGCGCGGGAACTCCTCGCGCTCGACCATCGCCACCGTGAGGCCGCCGCGCGACAGGAAGGTCGCGGCGCTCGACCCGCCCGGTCCACCGCCCACCACCAGCACGTCGTAGTCGGCAGGGCGTCCGGCCGCGGCGGTCCGGGGCGCCGGCGCCTCGAGGGTGCCGCCCAGCTCCTCCTGGCGATACAGTCGCCGGACCGCCGGGCCGAGCCAGTCGATCCCGAGCGCGGCGAGCACGCCCCGGCTCAGCGCGAGCGCGAGCATGAGCGGGGTCGCGGCGGTGGCCACCGCGGCCAGGCGCAGGCCGCGCGCGTGCGGGGAGCGCCAGCCGTCCTCCACCGTCCGGATCGCCCGGTCCGCGATGAACGTGCCGATGGCCAGCGCCCAGCCGGGCAGGTTGGAGCGCTGCGGCGCCGCGAACGCGTACATCTCGCGGTGCCGCGCCCGGAGGCGCGCGGGGCTGAAGATCCCCACGAGGTAGAGCGCGGTCGCCGCGGCCTCGTGCGCCCAGCGCGCCACGATGTGCCCGGCCAGGAACGCCCCGACCGCGAGGCCGTCGCGCCCCGGCCGGAAGCGGCTACGCCGGTCCTCGAAGTGGATCGGGGTGATGGGAATCTCGAGGATCCGGCACCCCCGGGCGGCGGCCTGCAGCAGCATCTCGCTCTCCAGCACGAACCCGCCGTGCCGCGGCGTCACCGCGGCGAGGAGGCGCGCGGGGTAGACGCGAAAGCCGGACTGGGTGTCGGCCACCGGCACGCCGCCCAGCCAGTCGATGAAGAACCCGGCCACGCGCAGCGCCGCGAGGCGTCCCGCCGGCATCACCCGCGCCGGCGCGTCCGCGAGCCGGCCCAGGCGCCCGCCGATGACGAGGGCTGCGGGCTCCTCCACCGCGGCCTTGAGCAGCCGCGGGATGTCGTCGGGATCGTGCTGGCCGTCGCCGTCGAGCGTCACAACCCATTCGGCCCGGCGCGCGAGCGCCTCGGCGAAGGCGCGCCGCAGCGCCGCGCCCTTGCCCCGACGTCGGCC
>DATFGS010000236.1:0-7025 GCA_035249225.1 Candidatus Methylomirabilota bacterium
GGACCTGCTGACGCAGCGCGGACCGATGGTGCCGCACCGTCACGCGGCGGCGCTCCAGGTCGATCTCCTCCACCTGCATCTCCCCGAACTCGATTCCCCACTGCCCGCACAGCGGCCGGATCGGGTACAGGATGTGGCGCGTCTCCACCGCGCCGGTCGCCGCCTCGGCGAGCATCGGGGTGAACAGGAAGAAGTTCTGGTTGCTCACCAGCGTGATGTGCACGGGCAGGAGGCCGGCGCACCGCCTGGCCAGCTCGAGCGCGGTGGTCACTCCCGCGAAGCCGCCGCCCAGGATCAGGATCCGGGGCGCGAGCGACGTGGACGGGCGCGCGAGGACCCGCCCGCCGGCCCGCCCGAGCCCCATCACCGGAGCGCGCGGGCCCCCGGACACCTCTCGATCCGAGAGCGTGGTGGACATGGTGGCGATCAAGCCCGCGGCGCCAGCTCGCACCAGGCCCGAAGGGTCTCGGCCACGCTCCAGGCCTGGGCGATGCAGCCGTCCGGCCGGAACGGCGCCTCCGCCTCGAAGACCTCGGCGATGCTCCCGAGGCCGTGGTCGGTGAGATGCTGCGCCATCGGCTGGAGGAACGCCCGCGCGGCCTCGCGGTCGCCGTGGACGCGATGGTGGGCGAGCGCGAAGGGGCCGAGCAGCCACGCCCACGCGGTGCCCTGGTGGTATGCCGCGTCCCGCTCGCGCGGGCCTCCGCGGTAGCGCGGCTGATAGCCCGCCTCCCCGGGGGCGAGGCTCCGCAGGCCGTACGAGATCAGCAGATGGCGCGCGCAGGCATCCACCACGCGCCGCCGCCGCGCGGGCGAGAGCGGGCTCGCGGGCAGCGACACCGCGAGGATCTGGTTCGGCCGCAGCGCCGTCTCGTGCCCGTCGGGGCCGTCGATGACGTCGTGACAGTAGCCGGCCTCGTCGTTCCAGAAGCGTGCGAAGCCGACGGCGGCGCGCTCGGCCATGGCCTTCCAGTCCGCGGTCGGCCGGCCGAGGCGCCCGGCCATCGACGCCATCGCGATCAGCGCGTTGTACCAGAGCGCGTTGATCTCCACCGGCTTGCCGATGCGCGGCGTGACCACCCGGTCGCCCACCCGCGCGTCCATCCAGGTGAGCTGCACGCCGGGCTCGCCCGCGGTCACGAGCCCGTCCGCGTCCACCCGGATGCGGTAGCGCGTGCCCGTCTCGTAGCCGCGGATGATCTGCTCGAGGGCCGGGAACAGCTCGCGCAGCGCGCCGTCGTCGCCGGTCGCCGCGTGGTAGGCGCGCACCGCCTCCACGTACCAGAGCGCGGCGTCCACCGTGTTGTACTCGGGGGCCTGGCCGCCGTCCGGGAAGATGTTGGGCAGCATGCCGCCGTCCACGAACCGGGAGAAGGTGGCGAGGATGCGGCGCGCGATCTCCGGCCGCCCGGTGGCCAGGGTGAGGCCGGGCAGCGCGATCATGGTGTCGCGGCCCCAATCCCCGAACCAGTGATAGCCGGCGATCACCGACCGGCCGCCGGGATCGTCGGCGAGCGGACGGCTGACCACGAACTGGTCGGCGGCCAGCACGAGCTGCTCGATCCAGGCCGGCGCCTCCGCCGCGGCGGGCTCCGCCTTGCGCCAGGCCAGCAGCGCCTCCGCCTCGTGGGCGCGCCGCCGCTGCCACGCCTGCTCTCCGTCGAGCCCGGGCGCGACCTCCACCGATAGCACGCAGGTGAGCGCCCGGCCCGGCTCGAGCGTGGCCGTGAACGTCCCGACCCGCAGGCTGTCGTCGAGCGTGTCCAGCCCCCGCGCCTCCTCTGCCGAGAGTCGGAAGCCCTGGTACCAGTCGTGCGTCGGCTCGACCTGGGCGCCGGTGGCCAGGAGCAGCACCGGACGCGCGCCGCCGAAAGCGGTCACCCGCAGCCCGTGCTCCACGCGCTCCACCTGCATCTGCCAGCCGGGGCCGCGCGTGGTCGTGTGGTAATCGCGGTGGTTGACCAGCGCGCCGAGGCCGAGCCGCACCGGGCCGCCGCCCCGCACCACGCGATAGCGCACGTACGTCGTGTTGGCGCCCGGCTCCATCCACACGCGCTTCTCGATCAGGGCGTCGGAGCACGCGTAGTGCCAGACTGGCGTGGTGCCGTCGAGGTGGAAGCGCTCGATCAGCCGGTATCCGTCCGGCGCGATGGTGCCGTCGGCCCAGCGGTTCGCGGCGAGCGCGTAGGTCCGCCCGCCGTATTCCACGCGCTCGTCGAGTCCGCTCACCACCACCGTGCGCCCTACCGGGGGTGAGAGCGCAGCGACCAGCAGGGCGTGATACCGGCGCGTGGCCAGCCCCGCCACCGTCCCCGACGCGAACCCGCCCAGCCCGTTCGCGCAGAGCCACTCCCGACGCTCCGCCACCTCCAGCCGTCCGGCGACCTCCCGCCCGAACTCGATCATGGAATCAGAGGCGGGTCTTCAGGTGGTCGGCGACGCGCAGGGCATTGGCCATGATGGTGAGCGCGGGGTTCACCGCGGCGCTCGAGGGGAAGAAGCTCGCGTCCACCACGTAGAGATTGTCCACCTCGTGGGCGCGACAGTGCACGTCGAGCGCGGAGGTGCGCGGGTCGTGGCCGAACCGCACCGTGCCGTTCTGGTGGGCCACGCCGGCAAGCGGGATGCGCTGCCCCAGGAACACGTTCCGCGAGAAGAGGCCCTCGTGGCACTCGTGCCCGTGCACCCCGCATCGGGTCTGCCGACGCATGAGCTCCTCGAGCTTCGCGGTCAGCCGGTGGTGCGCGGTCTCGTTGTTCGGCCGGTAGGCCAGGACGATCTTCCCCTCGCGGTCGAGGGTGACCCGGTTCTCCGGGTCCGGCAGGTCCTCCGACGTCAGCCAGAAGTCCATCGAGTGCTTCGCCATCACGTCCAGCGTCCAGCCCGGCGCGATCGCGGGGGCGCCCGCCCGCAGGGTGTCGGCGTCGAGCTTGCCCACGAACGAGATGTGCCCCATCGGGAACTCCCACTCGGGCGAGCCGAAGTAGAAGTCGTTGAGGCCGAGCGTCTTCTGGAACACGGTCGGGTTCGGGCACTTCGAGAGCGCCATGAGCACCGAGTTGACGTGCCCCATGTAGTGCCGCCCCACCACGTCCGACCCGTTGGCGAGCCCCCGGGGATGGCGGTCGCTCGCCGAGCGGAGGAGCAGCGCCGCCGAGTTGATCGCGCCCGCCGAGACCACCACCACGTCCGCGGAGTAGTGCTCGACGACCTCCCCGCGCTTCACCACGAGGCGGGTCACCTCCCGCCCCGACGCGCCGGTCTCGAGCTTCTCCACGTACGCGCCGGTGAGCAGGGTGACGTTCGGGTGCCGGAGCGCCGGGTCCACGCACACCACCTGGGCGTCGGACTTGGCGGAGACCAGGCACGGGTGCCCGTCGCAGGTCTCGCAGCGGATGCAGCGGCTGACCTGCGGATTCTTCTCGTCGAGCATCACCCCGAGCGGCACGTGAAACGGGCGTAGCCCGAGGGCGGTCAGGTCGTCGTGGAGCTGCTGGATCCGCGGCTCGTGGCTCACCGCCGGATGCGGATACGGGGCGCCGGCGGGGGGATCGGTCGGGTCCTCCCCTCGCGCGCCGTGCACGTGGTAGAGACGCTCGGCCTGCGTGTAGTAGGGCTCGAGATCCTCGTACCCGATCGGCCAGGCCGGCGAGACCCCACCCCAGTGCTTGATCTCGCCGAAGTCCTCCCGGCGTAGCCGGAAGAGCGCGGCCCCGTAGAACTTGGTGTTCCCGCCGACGCAGTAGTTCGTGTGGGGGTGGAGCGGCTGGCCGTCGCGGTCGCGCCAGACTTCCTTCGTGTGGTAGCGGCCTTCGAGGTTGACCGCGCGGGTGCTCCAGTTCGCCTTCTCCCGCGGCACGTAGTCCCCGCGCTCGAGCACCAGGATCCGCTTGCCGGTCGGGGCCAGCGCGTGCAGCAGGGTGCCGCCGCCCGCCCCGGTGCCGATGATCGCGACGTCGTAGTGCATGGTCTTATCCCCCGTGCGCGAACTCGGGATAGAGCGTCATCCCGCCGTCGACGAAGATGGTCTGGCCGTTGATGTAGTCGGCGTCGTCGGAGGCGAGGAAGACCGCCACCCGGCCGATGTCCTCGGGCTGGCCGATGCGGCCGTAGGGGATCAGGGTCAGCAGGGACTTGAGCGCCAGCGGCGTCTCCCACGCCTCCCGGTTGATCGGGGTCTGGATGGCCCCGGGGGCGATGGAGTTGACCCGGATACGCGCGGGCGCCAGCTCCTGCGCCATCGTCTGCATCAGGAGCTTCACGCCGCCCTTGGACGCGGCGTAGTTCGCGTGTCCCGCCCACGGAATGGCCTCGTGCACGGACGAGACGCAGAGGATCTTGCCCACCGCCCGGGAGATCTCGGGACGCGGGCCGCGCCGGATCATCGCGCGCACCGCCTCGCGGGAGCAGAGGAACATGCCGGTCAGATTGACGCCGATGACCGTGTTCCACTGCTCCAGCGTCATCTCGCCGAAGGCCGCGTCCTTCTGCAGCCCCGCGTTGTTCACGAGGATGTCTATGCCGCCCCAGGCCTCGAGCATCCGGGCGAACATCTCCCGCACCTGATCCTCGCGGGAGACGTCGGCCCGGATCGCGAGGGCGCGGCTGCCTCCCGCCCGGATCTCCTCGGCCACCCGCTCCGCGGCCTCGGGCGCCGAGACGTAGTTGACCACCACGTCGGCGCCCGCGGCCCCCAGCGCCTTCGCGACCCCGAGGCCGATCCCCGAGCTCGCTCCCGTGACCAGCGCCGTCTGCCCCTCCAGTGGTCGATGGCTCATGCGCGTTCCCTCCGTGCGTCTTTGACACGGCGGGGCGCGCGGGGGGTTCGCGGCGTGAGCTCAGGCGGCGGCGTGCAGCCGGACCTCGCGCTGGGGGAACGGCATCTCGATGCCGGCCGCCCGGAAGCGCTCCACCACCGCCTGGTAGATCTCGCCCTGGGCCGGCCCGTAGTCCGGCACCGCCACCCACGGGCCCAGCGCGACGTTGATCGCCGAGTCGCCGAGGCTCGCGATCCCCACCAGGGGCGCCGGGGTCTTGAGCACGCGAGGGTTGGCGACCAGGGTCTCGAGCGCGAGGGCGAGCGCCCTGGGCAGGTCCGTCTCGTAGCCGACGCCGACCATGAGATCGAGCTGCCGGATCGTCCCGTGGTTGTGCAGGATCTCGCCGACGATCTTGCGGTTGGGAATGACGACCCGGGACTGGTCGGGATGCAGCAGGGTGGTCGAGAAGAGCTCGATGCTGCTGACCTGCCCGTAGACCCCGACGATCGAGATCCACTCACCCACCCGGAACGGCTTGGTCAGGATGATGCTGAGGCCCGCGACCACGTTGCTCAGCACACCCTGCAGCGCGATCCCGATGCCGAGACCGGCCACGCCGATACCGGCCACCAGGGGGGCCACCTGGAAGCCGAACTTGTCGAGCGCGACCACCAGCGTGAAGATCAGGACCACGACCCGCACCGTCTTGACCATCAGGCTGCGGACCGGGGGCTCGAGGTGGCGGCGCTCGAGCCACTGCTCCATCAGGTTGCCCACCCAGCGGGCCAGCAGGAGGCCGACGCCCAGGATGACCAGCGCCCCCAGGATCTGGAACCCGTAGCGGATCAGCAGGTCGGTGGTGAGTTCCTTCACGGAAAGAACCGGCATTGGCGCGTCCTCCTCGCAGGGATTCGGTCGACCGCGAGGAGATCAAACCACAACTCGGAGGCTACGTCTGGACTACTCCGTGAGGTACTGCCGGGGATCGACGGCCTGGCCGCGCACCTGGATCTCGTAGTGGAGATGCGGGCCCGAGGTGCGGCCGGTATTGCCGGTGAGCGCGATGAGCTGCCCGCGCTCCACGCGCTCGCCGGGCTTCACGCGCATCTCCTGCAGGTGCCCGTACAGCGAGCGCAGGTCGTGTCCATGATCCAGGATGACGATGTTGCCGTACTCGCCGCCGTGCCCCGCGAAGTACACGGTGCCGGTGGCCGGCGCGTACACCGGCGTCCCGCGCCCCGCGCTGATGTCGAGGCCGCGGTGGAACTCGGGCTCGCCCGTCCAGGGCGACTGGCGCTGCCCGAACCGCGAGTTGAGCGGTCCGCGCACCGGCCAGCGGAACGGCAACGAGAGCAGGACGGGGCGGGTGCGCTCCACGTAGCGGCCGAGGGCGCGCAGGCTCTGGCCGCTCTCGCTCACCGTGCTGGCGAGGAACGCGAGTTGCTGCGGCAGCGCCGGCCCTTCGCTCGCGAAGACCAGCGGCAGGACCGCGACCGCGCCGCCCATCCCGGTCCCCTTGCCCGCCTGGCCGGGGGCCGGACCGAACGCGCTCCACAGGCGCACGTGCATGCTCTGCCAGCCCGCGACCTCGCGGTTGACCTCGGCGACCCGCTGCTCGAAGGCCTCCAGCTGGAGCCGCTGCTCCTCGACCTGGCGCTCGAGGGCCGCCGCCTGGAGATGGGCCCGCTTGAGCGCGAAGTAGTCCATCCAGGTCCCGGTCAGCAGCGCGCCGCTCATCAGCAGGAAGGTCAGGCCGACCCACAGGAGCCAGCGCGGGCACCCTACGTGGAGCATGCGGCTCCCGCCGCCGTGCACCAGGACCAGGGTGAACCCGCCGCGGCGCCGGTCGCTCATGAGCGCTTGAGCGACACCACGGAGGCGTCGCGAGAGGACTCGGCCGCCTCCGGCTTGGGCATGCGGCAGTGGCCCTCGAACATCACGCCCTCGTTGACCACGATGACCGGCGACTCGAGGTCGCCGAAGACGCGGGCGTTGCCGGTGAGCT
This sequence comes from Candidatus Methylomirabilota bacterium, assembly GCA_035249225.1. Lineage (GTDB taxonomy): Bacteria > Methylomirabilota > Methylomirabilia > Rokubacteriales > CSP1-6 > CAMLFJ01. Next base: position 6,766 of record DATFGS010000236.1, read on the forward strand.
CCACCCGCTCGCTCGCGTGCACGTTGCCCACCAGCTCACCGTTCACCACGAGCGTGCCCGCGCGCACGCTGGCGTTGACCACACCGCGCTCGCCGATGATGAGGGTGTCGGGAGAGGCGATCTCACCCTGGAATTTCCCGTTGAGCAGGACGGTGCCGGTGAACGTGTACTTGCCGTCGATCTCCGAGCCCTCGTCGAGGAAGGCGGTGAGCTTCTTGCGGGTCGCGGCGGAGACGCGGGCTTTCCATGGCCACATGGGG
>DATFGS010000237.1:0-12357 GCA_035249225.1 Candidatus Methylomirabilota bacterium
CAGCCCGAAGAACGACAGGGCGGAGAAGCGCCCGCCGATCGAGGCGGGGTTGAGGAAGGTGCGGCGGAAGCCGGTCTCGGTGGCGAGCTTGTCGAGCGGCCGGCCGGGATCGGTGACCGCCACGAACTGCATGCCCGGCCGCGGCGAGGAGGCGGCCTCGACCTGACCGCGGAAGTAAGCGTACGCGGCCATCGTCTCGCTGGTGGTGCCCGACTTGCTCGAGACCACGAAGAGCGCGCGGCTCAGGTTCACCCCGTCGGCCACCTGCTTGACCGCGCCTGGATCGGTGGAGTCGAGCACGAGCATGTCCGGGAAGCCCATCTTCGAGCCGAACGTCTCGTTGAAGACCATGCCGGTCGAGGAGGAGCCGCCCATGCCGCACAGCACCACGTGCGAGTACTGCAGGCGCCGCACCTCGTCCGCGAAGCTGCGGATGTCCTCCGCGTGGCTGCGCATGATGGTGGGCGAGGTGAGCCAGCCGAGCCGGTTCCGCACCGTGGCCGCGTCGCCCTTCCAGAGGGTGGCGTCCTTCACCCAGAGGCGGTCGAGGAACTCGCGCGACTCGAGGAACCGCAGCGTCTCCTCCACCGCGGGCAGCTTGAGCGGATCGGGCAGCACCGGCGGCGTGACGACTGGAGCCGGCGGCGCGGGGGGCGTCGCCGCCCGCTCGGCGGCCGCGGCCCCCCCGCCCCCGCCCGCGGCCCCGGTGACGCCGGCCCCGGTGACGCCGGCACTGGTGCTGCCGGACCCGCTCAAGCTGCCCGCGGTCGAGGAGACGCTGCGCTTCCTCGAGCAGCACGAGTTCCTGGACCGCCTGTGGGTGAAGGACGCCACGCTCTGGAAGGGCGAGGCCGCCACCGTGCGCAACCGGCTCGGCTGGCTCACCTCGCCCACCATCATGCGCAGCCACGCCGAGGACATCCGCACGTTCGCCGACGAGATCCGCCGGCTGCAGTACTCCCAGGTGGTCCTCCTCGGCATGGGCGGCTCGTCGCTGACCGGCGAGGTCCTGAACGAGACGTTCGGCTCCAAGATGGGCTTCCCGGACATGCTCGTGCTCGACTCCACCGACCCGGGCGCGGTCAAGCACATCCTCGACACGTGCAACCTGGGCCGCGCGCTCTTCCTGGTCTCGAGCAAGTCCGGCACCACCGCCGAGACCCTCGCCGCGTACTCGTTCTTCCGGGGCCAGGTCGAGGCCGCGGCGTCGCCCCGGCCGGGCATGCAGTTCGTGGCCATCACCGATCCGGGCCGCCCGCTCGACAAGCTGGCCACCGAGACCGGCTTCCGCCGCACCTTCCTCAACCCGGCCTCCATCGGCGGGCGCTTCTCCGCGCTCTCGTTCTTCGGGCTGGTGCCCGCGGCGATGATCGGGGTGGACATCAAGATCCTGCTCGAGCGCGCCCACGGCATGGTGGAGACGTGCGGCAACGAGGTGGGGGTGCGCGGCAACCCCGCGGTGCAGCTCGGCGCGGTGCTGGCCGGGCTGGCGCGGGCGGGCCGCGACAAGGTCACCCTCGTGCTCTCCGAGAAGATCCGCGCGCTCGGCGCCTGGATCGAGCAGCTCCTCGCGGAGTCGCTCGGCAAGGACGGCACCGGCCTCGTGCCGGTGGCCGACGAGCCGCTCGGGGCGCCGACCGTGTACGGCGACGACCGGGTCTTCGTCTCGATCGTGCTGGAGGGCGACAGCACCCACGACGCGCCCCTCGCCAAGCTCTCGGACGCGGGCCACCCCGTGCTGCGGCTGACCCTCAAGGATGCGATGGATCTCGGCGCCGAGTTCTTCCGATGGGAGCTGGCCACCGCGACCGCGGGCGCCGTGCTCGGCGTGAATCCCTTCGACGAGCCCGACGTGGCCCGCGGCAAGGAGCAGACGAGCACGCTCCTCACCGAGTGGCGGCGCTCGCGGCGCCTGCCCGAGTGGCCCTCGGACGTCGAGGAAGACGGTCTGGTGCTCATGACCAAGTCGAACAAGAAGCCGACGTCGGTCAGCAAGGGCCTGGCCGCGCATCTCGCGCAGGCCGGGCCGGGCGACTACCTGGCCATCCAGGCCTACCTCACGCCGACCGCGGACGCGTGGCGGATCCTCCAGGAGATCCGGGTGGCCCTGCGCGACCGGCTGCGCATCGCGACCACGGTGGGCTGGGGCCCGCGCTACCTGCACTCGACGGGACAGATGCACAAGGGCGGGCCCACGAGCGGCCTGTTCATCCAGATCACCGGGGATGACCGTGAAGACCTGGCCATCCCCGGCGCGGGATACGGATTCTCGACCCTGAAGGCCGCCCAGGCGCTGGGCGATCTTCAGAGTCTGCGCGACGGAGCGCGCCGGGTCATCCGGCTTCACCTCACCGGCAAGCAGTCCCAGGCCCTGCCGCAGCTGCTGCAGATGGTCCAGGGACTGACCAAGAGGCTCTGACGCGCGATGACGACGCCCTCCCACGACGACCCGTGCACCCTGGTCATCTTCGGCGCCTCCGGCGACCTGACCAGGCGGAAGCTCCTCCCCGCGCTCTGGTCCATGTTCCAGAGCCGCGTGCTCCCCGAGCCGTTCGCGGTGGTCGGCGTCGCGCGCTCGGAGATGACCAACGAGCAGTTCCGCGCCCGCATGCGCGAGGCGATCTCCGACTTCGCGCGCGTGCAGCCGCCCTCCGCGCGCGTGTGGGACCGCTTCGCGCAGGCCCTCTTCTACTACTCGGGGGATCCCGCCGACGCGGCCATGTACCCGGGGCTGACCGCCTACCTCAAGCAGGTCGAGCAGGAGCGCGGCACGAGCGGCAACCGGCTCTTCTACGTCTCCACGCCGCCCTCGGTGTACCCCCACCTCGTCACGCGCCTCGGGGAGGCCGGCCTCAACCGTCCGACCGAGCACACCAGCGGCTGGGTGCGCATCATCATCGAGAAGCCCTTCGGGCGCGATCTCGCCTCCGCGGGCTCGCTGAACCAGGTGGTCGCCTCCGCGTTCACCGAGGATCAGGTCTACCGGATCGATCACTACCTGGGCAAGGAGACGGTCCAGAACATCCTCGTCTTCCGGTGGGCCAACGGCATCTTCGAGCCGCTGTGGAACCGCAATCACGTGGACCACGTGCAGATCACGGTGGGCGAGTCGATCGGGGTCGAGGGCCGCGGCGCCTACTACGAGGAATCGGGCGCGCTGCGCGACATGATCCAGAACCACATCCTGCAGCTCCTCTGCCTGGTCGCGATGGAGCCGCCGGTCACCTTCGACTCCGATCCGGTGCGCGACGAGAAGACCAAGGTGATGCGCGCGATCCGCCCCATCGCGGCCGACGAGGTGGACCGCGTCGCGGTGCGCGGCCAGTACGGGCCCGGCTTCGTGGGCGGCCAGCGGGTGGTGGGCTACCGCGAGGAGAAGGGCGTCTCCACCGAGTCCATCACCGAGACCTTCGCGGCCCTGCGGCTCGAGATCGAGAACTGGCGGTGGGCGGGCGTGCCGTTCTACCTGCGCACCGGCAAGCGGCTGCCCCAGCGCGCGAGCGAGATCGCGGTGCAGTTCAAGCAGACGCCGCATCTGGTGTTCCGGCGCAACCCGGAGATCCTGGCCGAGCCGAATCGCCTCGTCCTCCGCATCCAGCCCGACGAGGGCATGTCGCTCTCCTTCGGAGCCAAGCTGCCCGGCGCCGACCTGCGGATCAAGCCGGTCGAGATGGAGTTCGACTACGGCAAGGCCTTCGGCGGCGAGCCGCCCGAGGCCTACGAGCGGCTGCTGCTGGACGCGATGAAGGGAGACGCCACCCTCTACGCGCGGGGCGACTGGGTGACGATGGCGTGGGAGCTGCTGCAGCCGGTGCTCGACGCGTGGGCCGGGGGGGACCCGCGCAAGTTCCCCAACTACGAGGCGGGCACCTGGGGCCCCGCCGAGGCCGACACGCTGATCGAGCGCAGCGGACGGCGCTGGCGGCGCCCCTGAGCGGGCGCCGCCGCCGTGGCGCCGGAACTACGGCTTGAGCTGCGCCGACGCCTGACCGACCATCCGCGTCGCCGACATCTCGACCCAGGTGTAGTACCAGCTCTCGTAGATCAGGACCTGGAGCGAGCTGCCGGACTTCTCGTACACCTGCGTGGTTCCCTTGTCGGACGCGGTCGTCGACGACAGGTGCTTCCAGCCGTTGGCCTCGAGCGTCGTGCGGAACGCGACCGAGAGGCTGTCCGGCTCGATGCGGCCCTTGTAGAAGATGCGGGCCGCCTTCACCGACGGCGACTCGATGATCGTGGAGCGGTTCAGGTCCACCGCGAGGCCCTTGGGCACCGGGATGTCCTCGAACTCGCTGCGCTGCACCTTGGGCGGCGTCGACGCGCACGCGGTCAGCGCGAGAACGGTCACGGACAGGATGACGAAACGTCGCATGGGTAGTACCTCCTGCCGGTCATCGTACCTTCCGTGGGGGGTCCGCCCAAAGTTTTTGGAAGCGCGGGCGCCGCGCGGGCGCCACCCATGACCCGGCGCACGGTCGGGATCGCGCTGGTCGCGCTGCTCGCGGTCGCGAGCCTGGCCGCGCTCGCCCACCGCCCCCTGCTGCGCGCGACCGGACAGGCCCTCGTGGTGGACGACCCGCGCGAGCGCGCCGACGCGATCGTGGTGGTCGCGGGCAGCACGCCCAGCCGCGAGGAGACGGCGGCGGGGCTCTACCGCGAGGGCTGGGCCCCGCGGGTGCTGGTCTCGCGCCAGTTCGTGCCCGGCCGCACCCGGCGGCTCATCGACATGGGGATCCGCCGGCTCGACTTCCAGGGTGAATCGGTGGCCGCGCTGGAGAAGTACGGGGTGCCGCGGGACGCCATCGTCGCCCTCGACCAGCCGGTCGAGATCACGGAGACGGAGCTCCGCGCGGTGGCCGCGGCGGCCCGGGACCGCGGCTGGCGGCGCCTCATCCTGGTCACGAGCTCGTTCCACACCCGGCGCGTGCAGGTCATCTGGCGGCGGGAGAGCGGCGGCGCCATCGAGGCCCGCCTCGCGACGGTGCCGGACGAGTGCGCCGCCGGGGACGCCTGGTGGCGCCGCCGCCGCTGCAGCGAGGCGGTGCTCCACGAGTACCTGGGGCTCCTCGCCCTCTACCTTCACATCTCGAGCCTGATGCGCTGAGCTAGGCGCCGATGCGGCGATAGAGGATGTGCTGGCGATTGCGGGTATGCGGGCGCACCTGGGCCGGCCACCGCCCCTTCTCGACCGCCTTCGCCCACGCCTCCGTCACCAGGACCTCCGGCGTCTCGATTTCGTAAAGGGCGCCGTACTTTGGCGCCCCGTCGATCACGATGGTCTTGAGCTGCCCGCCGATGCTCATGGTGAGCGGCTGCATCTCGTACCGCGAGACCGCGACGACGCCCGGCACGGTGAGCAGGCTCGGCACGTGCTCCTGGTCGTACACCTCGTTGAACAGGCGCTCCTGGTCGGGGGCTACGTCCATGGCGGCGCTGAACAGATACCGGGTGTGGATGGGCATCGAAATGGCTCCATGTCTCCCCCTCTCCCCTCGGGGGGAGAGGGCAGGGTGAGGGGTGGAGTGGGGGTACTAGCGCTTGCGGCGACGCGTGGCGGCCGGCCCGCTCGCCGGCGAGCCCGCGCGGCCATAGTCGTCCTGGCGGCGGATGATGTCGTCCTCGCCGAGGTACGGCCCGTGCTGGACCTCGATGAGGATGGCCGGCACCCGTCCCGGGTTCTCGATGCGGTGCCAGGCCCCGCGCGGGACGTCCACCGCGCCCCGGGGCTTGAGCCGCTTCGGGCGGCCCGCGATGAGCACGCGGGGCGAGCCCGCGACCACCACCCAGTGCTCGGCGCGGAATCGGTGCCGCTGCAGGCTCAGCCGCTGGCCGGGCCGCACGAAGAGCCGCTTGACCTTGTAGCCGCGGCCCTCCTCCACCGTGATGAACCCGCCCCAGGGCCGGGTCTCGAAGACGCCCACCGGGGTCTCGCCCGCGCGCTTCCGGGGCGCCTTCACAGCCGGATCACCCGCGCGAAATCGGCCTCGACGCTCTTGCTCACCTCTTCCATGACCTCCGTGGGCACGTCCTCGTCCAGCAGCAGCACCACGATCGCGCGGCCCCGGCGCGTGCGCCGGCCCACGTGCATCGAGGCGATGTTGACGTTGTGGCGGCCGAGGATCGACCCGATCCGGCCCACCATGCCCGGCCGGTCCTCGTAGGCCAGCACCAGGATATGTCCCTCGGGGATGAACTCGATGTGGAGATCGCGCAGCCGCACGATGCGGGGCACCCCGTCGAACACGGTGCCCGCGATGACCTTCCGCCCGGTGCCCGCCTGGGTCGTGACCGTGATCAGGTTGGTGTAGCCGGAGGCGGCCTCCGCGTCGGCCCGCACCTCCACCGCGAGCCCGCGGTCGCGCGCGATCAGGTGGGCGTTGACCAGGTTCACCGCCTGCGCGGTCACCCCGCCGAGCAGCCCGGTCAGCACCGCGCGGCCCAGCAGCTCGGTGTCCACGCGAGCCAGCTGGCCCGCGACCTCGATCTCCACCCGCTCGACGTTCTCCGGCTCGAGCTGCACGCAGAAGCGGCCCAGCAGCTCGGCCAGGTACAGGAACGGGCGCTGCTCGGCGATCGTCTCGCGGTCGCCCACCGGGATGTTCACCGCGTGCTCGACGAGCTCGCCGTCGCGGAAGGCCACCAGCTGGCGGGCCACGTCCACCGCCACGTTGACCTGCGCCTCCTGGGTGTTGGCGCCGAGGTGCGGGGTGACCACCACGCGGGGATGCTGGATCAAGCGCTGCAGCGCGGGCGACCGGGGCGGCTCCTCGCTCCACACGTCCACCGCCGCGCCCGCCACGTGGCCCGAGTCGAGCGCGGCCAGCAGGTCCAGCTCGTTGACGATGCCGCCGCGCGCGCAGTTGACCACGCGCGCGCCCGGCTTCAGCGCGGCGAGCTCGCGGGCCCCGATCATGTTCTCGGTCTCGTCGGTGAGCGGCACGTGCACGGTCAGGATGTCGGCGCGGCTCAGCACCGTCTGCAGATCGGTCAGGCGGACGCCCAGGTCCCGCGCCCGGCTCTCCGGGATGAACGGGTCGTAGACCAGGATCTCCATGTCGAAGGCCCGCAGCCGGGCCGCCACCCGCGAGCCCACCTTGCCGAGCCCGAGCACCCCCGCGGTCTTGCGATAGAGCTCGGAGCCGTAGATGCCCCGGTCCCACTCGAGCTGCTTCAGGGAGTCGTGGGCCGCCGGGATCTTGCGGACGAGGGCCAGCAGCATGCCCACGGTGTGCTCGGCCGCCGAGACCACGTTGCCGTAGGGCGCGTTGACCACCACCACGCCCTGGCGCGAGCAGGCGTCCACGTCGATGTTGTCCACGCCGACTCCGGCGCGTCCCAGGATGCGCAGCCGCCGCGCCCGCCCCAGGAACTCCGCGGTGACCGCGGTGGAGGAGCGCGTGACGATCGCCTCGTAGTCGGCCAGGCGCGCCTGCAGCTCGTCCTTGGGCAGCTTGCTCGAGACCTGGTCCACCTCGAAGCCGCGCTCGGCCAGGTAGGCGATGCCCTCGGGCGCGATGGTGTCGATGACGAGGACCTTCATGCGTGTTCCATGCTAGCACGCGTTATCGAGGTTCCGGCGCGGCGGTTCCGGCGCGGTGACCCCCAGACATGGCCCCCGCACTCCCCCAGTCAGCGGACGGACGGGTTCCGGTCAGCGGTGGGTGCGGAGGAACTTGAGGAAGTCGCGGCCCTCGGCGAGGCGGCGCTTCATGACGCGGCGATCGCGCAGCATCTCGGCGCCGAGAGAGAGCATCTTGCGGGGGCGGAAGTAGAAGCGGCGGTAGAACTGGTCCACCGAGCGGAAGATCTCGGCGCGCGAGAGGTGCGGGTAGCCGATCGCGCTCACCTGCACCCCCGCGCCGTCCACCAGGTCGTCGGACTCGAGCCAGCCGTTGCGCTGCGCTTCCTCGTAGAGCGCGGTGCCCGGATAGGGCGCGGCCAGCGAGACCTGGAGGGTGTCGGGATCGATCTCGGTGGCGAAGCGGATGGTCTCCGCGATGGTCTCGCGCGTCTCCCCGGGCAGCCCCAGGATGAAGGTGCCGTGAATCGCGATGCCGAGCGACCTGGCGTCGCGGGTGAACCGGCGCGCCGCGTCGAGCCGCACGCCCTTCTTGACGTTGTTCAGGATGGCCTGGTTGCCCGACTCGTAGCCCACCAGCAGGAGGCGGAGCCCGTTGTCCTTGAGCACCTTGAGCGTCCCGTAGGGCACGTTGGCCTTCGCGTTGACCGACCACGTGATGCCGAGCGGTCCCAGCCGCTTCGCGATCGCCTCCGCGCGGGGCAGGTCGTCGGTGAACGTGTCGTCGTCGAAGAAGAACTCGCGCACCTGCGGGAACAGCCGCGCCGCCTGCGCCATCTCCTCGGCCACGTGCTCGGGGCTGCGGGTGCGGTAGCGCTGGCCGCCCACCGTCTGCGGCCAGAGGCAGAAGGTGCACTTGGAGCGGCAGCCGCGCCCGGTGTAGAGCGACACGTACGGGTGCTGGAGGTAGCCGATCGCGTAGTGCTCGACGGTGAGGTCGCGCTTGTAGACCGGGGTCACGAACGGCAGCGCATCCATGTTCTCGAGCGTCGCGCGCTCCGGCGTGTGCTCCACGTGCCCGTTGACCCGGTAGGAGAGCCCGCGGACATCGGCGAAGGGCCGGCCCTGCGCCACCTCCTGGACCGTGAAGTCGAACTCGTTCCGGGCCACGAACGAGATGGCCGGGCTCGCCCGGAGCGAGGCCTCCGGGGCCACCGCCACCGCGGCGCCCACCAACCCGATGACGAGCCCGGGGTTCTCGGCCTTGAGCGCCTCGGCCACGCGCACGTCGGAGGCGAACGAGGGCGTGCTCGTGTGCATGACGCAGAGGTCGTAGCGCCGGGCGAGCGGCAGCACGTCGGCCAGCGTGAGGCCGTCCGGCGGCGCGTCCACGAGCCGCGAGCCGGGCACCAGCGCGGCGGGCTGGGCCAGCCAGGTCGGGTACCAGAAGGACCGGATCTCCCGCTTGGCCTGGTACCGCGAGCCGGCGCCGCCGTCGAAGCCGGCTACCGCGGGAGGATGGAGAAACAGCGTGCGCTGGTAGTCGGTCACGATGGTCTCACGATACCACGCTAGCCGCGATGCCGGCGCCGCCACACCACCAGCAGCCATCCCGCCGCGAGGAGCAGCACCGCGCCGCCGATCCAGAACTGCATCTCGTGCACGCGCGCGAGCGCCACCGCCACCGAGTCCGCGACCGCGTAGGCGAGGCCGAACGCGAGCGGCACGCTCACCAGCACCGCGGTCACGTCCACCAGGAGGAAGCGGGGAAACGGGACCCGGACGAGCCCCGCGGTCAGGAAGGCGGCCGCGCGCAGGCCCATGACGAGCCGGGCCATGATCACGAACTTGAGCCCGTGGCGATGGTAGGCCTCCATGACGCGCGCCTCCCGCTCGGGCGTGAGGATGCGCCGCGCGGCCGGCCACTCGAGGATGCGCCGGCCGAAGTGCCGGCCCACCACGTAGAGCAGCATGTCCCCGGCGAGGACCCCGCCCAGGCAGGACAGGAGCGCGCCCCACCAGTGCATCACCTCCCACCGCGCCATCATCGCCGCGATCACGATGGGCAGCTCCTCCGGGATCGGCACGCCCAGACCGGTGGCGAGGAGGACGAGGAACACGCCCGGATAGCTGAACTTGATGATCAGGTCGATCAGCATCAGCGCGAGACCGGTCCCGCGTCGGGGACGCGGCCGTAGAGCCAGCGGCCGTTGTGGGCGAAGAGCAGCCGGGCGCTCCGCGGCGGCAGCGAGGCCACGATGCTCCCCGCCGGCTCGCGCGTGGTGAGCAGGTAGGGCGGGCGCGCGGAGGCCCAGGCCTCCGCGAAGCGCGGGGCGGTCCAGAAGGTCTCCGCCGCGTCCGCGAAGGTGGCGCCGATGCCGAGCACGCTGCGGGCCGCGTCGAGGAGGATCGGCCGGTGCCCCGAGTAGAACTCCACCGCGCCCGCGTTCTCGATGGGGCCCTCGAGCACCAGGAGGTCGCCGGGCCCGAGCCGGGCCCGGATCTCCGCGGCCATCACGGTGACCGCGCGGGCGGTGGACGTCACCGCGAGTCCGATCGCGACCACCGGCACGAGCAGGAGCATGACCGCCGCCACCGTCCAGGCGCCGAGCCGCGACGAGCGGCGCGCCGCCGCGGCCGAGAGGCCCCCCGCGCCCGCCAGCAGCACCACCGCCGCCCACGCCACCAGCGGCCGGAGCGCCGACCAGGCCGGATAGGGCGAGGCCTGCCCCAGCGCGGCCTCCTTCCGCGAGTACACGTCCGAGACGCCGAACACCGCCTCGGTGAAGAGGCGCCCGTCCCCCGCCGCGGCCCAGGCGCACCCCGCCCCCGCGAGCGTGAAGCAGACGAGGTGGGCCGCGATCAGCCCGCGCGGCCGCGGGGCCGCGTCGCGCCAGGCGCGGACCGCGAGGAGGGCCAGCGCGGGATAGGCGGGCAGCCCGTAGTGCGGCAGCTTGAACGGCGAGACGGTGAAGAAGGCCAGCACGCCCACCGCCCACAGGGCCAGGGCCACCCACGGCAGCTCCGCGGGATCGCGCCACGCGCGCGCGCGAACGAGCGCGCCCACCCCCACCGCCGCCGCCAGGATCCACGGGAACGCGCCGAAGCCCGCCGCGGTGAGGAACTCGAGCGCGGAGAGCGGCACGTCCTCGTCGGGGAACTGCCGCATGCGGGCGACGTTCAGCACGTGGTTGTCCACCACCGTGTACCAGAGGAACGCGGGCTCGGTCATCGCGGCCACCGCGTACCAGCCGAACCCGACGACGGCCATGAGCGCCAGGCCGAGTGGCGGCAGCCACCCGCGCACCGGCCGCAGCCGCCCCGCCAGCCCCGCCGCGGTCCCGACGGCGACGAGCGGCCCGAGCAAGCCCAGCGGATCCTTCGCGAGGGCGGCAACCCCCAGCCCCACGCAGCCCACATAAGCGGGGGCCCAGAAATGGCCCCTGCACTCCCCCCGCAGCGGACGACCGCTCCGATCCGCCGGCCGATTCGTTCCGAACGCGAGCAACAAGCCCGTGAAGCCCCAGACGATAGCGGCCAAGAACAAGCTCTCCGGCCGCACGTAGCGCGCGAACGCGGCGAAGAGCGCGCAGGACAGCAGCGCGAGGCCGGCCAGCGCGCCCCATCCGGCTCCCAGCAGCCGGACTCCGAGGACCGCGGTCCCCGCCACCGCGAGCAGCGCGCCCAGCAGCGGCGCCAGCCGCGCCGCGCCCTCGGTGAGGCCGAAGACCGTGAACGAGCCCGCGGTCAGCCAGTAGAGCAGCGGCGGCTTGTCGAAGTAGCGCACGCCGTTCAGCCGCAGCGTGAGCCAGCTGCCGCCCAGCAGCTCCCGGGCGATCTCCGCGTGCTGGCCCTCGCCCGGATCGTCGAAGGGGGCCCGGCCGAGGCCCGGAGCGAGCAGCGCCGCGGCCAGGGCCACGACCAGGACGACCGCGACACCCGCGGCGCCACGCCTCCCCACTAGAGGCTGCGGCCGATCACGAGGGCACGTCGCTTCCGTGCGCCTCGAGCCGGCCCCCGCGCAGATGGAGCGCGCGGTCCGCGCGGGCGGCCGCGTCGGCCCGGTGCGTGACCAGGACCACCGAGGTCCCGCGCTCCCGGCAGAGCCCGCGCAGCTCGGCCAGGATCACCGCGGCGTGCCCTTCGTCCAGGTTGCCGGTCGGCTCGTCGGCCAGCACGAGCGGCGGCGCGTTGAGGACCGCCCGGCAGTAGGCCACCCGCTGCTGCTCGCCGCCCGAGAGCTGCGCCGGGTAGTGGTCGGCGCGATGGGCGACTCCGAGCCGCTCCATCAGGGCCCGCGCCTCGGCCAGCGCGGTCGGCCGCGGGCGTCCCACGTAGCGCGCGGCGAGCAGCACGTTCTCGAGCGCGGAGAGCCCCGCGATCAGCAGGAACGACTGGAACACGTAACCGATCGAGCGTCCCCGCACCCCGCACTGGGCCCGCCGCGAGAGCCGGCTCACGCAGACGTCGCCGAGCCAGATCTCGCCCGCGTCGAGCGGCTCGAGCAGCCCGAGCAGGTTCAGGAGGGTGGACTTGCCGCAGCCGGACGGCCCCGCCACCGCCACGAACTCGCCCGCCTTCACCTCCACGTCGACCCCGTGGAGCACCGGCACCGGCCGGCCGTCGGGACCTCGGAACGTCTTGCTGAGCCCGCGCGCGCGGACGATCACTCCAGGTGCCCCCGTTCAGGCCCCCCGCCGGATGGCCTCGGCGGGCGACAGGCGCACGATCCGGAGGGTGGCGTAGGTGGCGGCGAGCCCGCCGAGGACGACCGCGAAGGCGAGCGAGAAGCCGAGCAGGCGCGGCGAGAAGAGAAAGAGCTGCTGGCCGTCCCCGCG
>DATFGS010000238.1:0-2366 GCA_035249225.1 Candidatus Methylomirabilota bacterium
TCTACGCCCGCTGGGGCGAGCTCACAGCCAAAGGAGAAGGACGATGAGCGACATGGATGCGGTGGCCACCGTCAAGGTCGACAATGCGCGCGTGCGGGTGACCGAGTGGCGCTTCGCCCCCGGCGCGCACACGGGCCATCATCGGCACGAGTATGCCTACGTGGTGGTGCCGCTCACCACCGGCTCGCTGACCGCCACCGGCGAGGCGGGCGAGACCACCAACGCGATGCGCACCGGCGAGCCCTACTATCGTGACGCGGGGGTCGAGCACGACGTGCGCAACGCGAATTCCTTCGAGTTCGCCTTCATCGAGATCGAGCTCAAGGGCCCGTGAAAGACGTGCTAGTCTGGTAGAGCCTTCCTCTGGGCCTCAGTCGGTGGCGCTTCGGGCGCCGGGGCTCACCGGCATCTGGCTCGATCTCGACCTCTTCCATCGGCAGTTCGTCCCGTCTCGAAGGGAGCCCCATGAAGAAGAAGCCACCGGGAGTCTTCTCGCTCATCGTCACCGCGTTCACCGGGTTCGGCGCCCACCTCGTGGCCCTGTGCGTCACCGGTCGTGATCGCCTCCTCGCGCTTCAGGGCCGGAAGGCGCGGCCGGGCAAGCGGTAGGCGCCCGCATGACGTTACCCTCGACGGTCTACACCGCCGGAGATTTCATCCGGCGCGTGGTGGAGAGTCTTCTCCACGGCGAGTGCCGGGGCCAGTTCCTGTGCGCGCGCTGCCTCGTGAAGCTGACGAAGGACAACCTGGATCGGAGCTACACGAAGCCGGACGTCGCGCGAGTCATGGACGACATCTTCGCCAACCCCGGCGCCCTCGCGCTCGCGCCCGCGAGCCTCTGCGGACTGTGCGCCCGGAAGAAGGTCACGTGTCTGGGCGGGGCGGCCTCGCGCTGACGCGGGGGAATCGCGCATGTGCGTGTACTGCCGGGAAGACGCCGCCTGCGAGCACGAGCGTGATTCCTGCTCGGCCAGCGGCGGGGAGACGTGCGCGACCTGCGGCCATTCCTCCGCGGCCCAGCCCTGGCGCCCGCCCGCGTTTCCCGGGCCGGGGCCCCGCTGGAGCCGGCCCCGGCCGCGGCCGGTCAGGAGCCGCCCGAGCGGCCGGGCGCGACCGGCGGCCGGGCCTTCCGGGTCTCCATCGCCGCGCGTGCGCTAGCGGGTCACCCCGCTCCGCGCGCGGCTGATCCACTGGAGATCCAGGTCGTGGTCCGTCCAGCCGTGGGACCGCAGGTGGGCGATCCACGCCCGGACGGTGGCCGCCGGGACTTCCGGATCGGTCGGGTCGACCTCGATCGGGGAGGCGCAGCGCAGGAGCTTGCCGGGGAGGATCGGCTTCGTCGGCGTGCTGGCGTCCATGGATGGCTCCTACTCGGCGATCATCCGCTCGTTGATCTCGCTGGTGAAGAGCGCGAGATTGAGCGGGCAGGGCAGCTCGTTCGCGTCGATGTACTGGCAATCCTTCTCGCTGCACGCGACGAAGAGCTTGCCCCGGCCGGCCATGGAGTTGCGGCGGCGCAAGGTGATGGACACGGTCTCGGAGACGACACTGCAGCGGAACGACTTCGATGGCATGCGACTCACGCGGACTCCTTTGCGGGCGACGGCGGCGCTGATACGACGAGGGCGTGAGCTGCGGGCGAGGACGATGGAGAATGGCAGGGTCGCGACGGCCTACCAGCATCTTCAGCGAAGACAGGACCAGTATAGCCGATCGGCTCCCCGCCCAGGGGACCGATTTCAGCGCGGGGCCGCGATGAGCGAGCGGAGCACCGCGATGATCGCGGAGTTGTCGTGGTCGCCCAGGCCGCGGGCCACCCCCGCGAGCAGGAGCTGCCGGTGGAGCGCGGTGGCGAGCAGCGGCGCGCCCGCCGCGTGGCCCACCTCCAGCATCAGCTCGACGTCCTTCAGGTGCTGGGCGAGCTTGCCTTCCGCCTCGAAGTTGCCCTCGATCATCCGCTCGCCCTTGATGTCCATCGCCCGCGAGTAGGCCGCGCTCTCCTGGAGGATCGCGAGCAGGGCGCTGCCGTCGAGCCCCTGCCGCAGCCCGAACAGCAGCCCCTCGGCCAGGGCGAGCCGGTTGAGCCCGAGCACGAGGTTGACGACGAGCTTGGCGCGCGCGCCCGCCCCGCTTGGCCCCACGTGACGCGCGCGCTCGCTGAGCGCGTCCAGGATCGGGCGGCAGCGCGCGAACACCTCGGGATCGCCCCCCACCATCACCGGCGCCTCGCGCCGGCGCGCCTGCCCGCTCGAGCCCGCGACCGGCGCGTCCAGCATCGGGATGCCGCGCGTCGCGAGCCGGGCGGCCAGCGCGGCGGACGCGTCGGGGTGGATCGTGCTGTTGTCGATGACGACGACTCCGCTCGG
>DATFGS010000239.1:0-1363 GCA_035249225.1 Candidatus Methylomirabilota bacterium
GCGGCGCTGGAGCACGTGCGCGGCGTGCCCTACGACCTGGTGGTCTGCGACGTCTGCATGCCGGATGGGGGTGGGCCGGCCGTCTACTACGCGGCGACCACGCGCCGGCCGGACCTGACCAACCGCTTCCTCTTCATCACCGGGAACGTGGACGATGCGGAGCCCTGGCGCTTCCTGGCCAAGATCCGCGCCCACGTGCTCGAGAAGCCGTTCACGGGCCGGGCGCTCCGGCACGCCCTGATCAAGGTCATCGCCTGACCCGCCCGCTCGCCGCGGCCCTGCTGCTGCTGGCCGCGCTTGCCGCGCCCGCCTGGGCCGGCCCTCCCACCGAGCAGCTCCGCGCCTACACCGACCGGGTCGTGCGCATCCTGGAGGATCCCGCGCTCAACCAGGCGCAGCGCCGCACCGAGATCCACGCGGTCGCGCTGGAGGCCTTCGACGTGGCCGAGGCGGCGCGGCGCGCCCTCGGGCCCCACTGGCCCAAGCGCTCCGCCGCGGAGCGCGATGAGTTCACCGGGCTCTTCCAGGGGCTGCTCGAGCGCGGCTACCTTTCCCGCATCGGCGAGTACGGTGGCGAGCGCGTGCAGTACGTGGCCGAGCGGATCGACGGCGACTTCGCCACCGTGCGGGCCCAGATCGTCACCACCAAGGGCACCCAGGTGCCGGTGGAGGCCCGGGTGGTGCGCAAAGGCGAGCGCTGGCTCATGTACGACGTGCTGATCGAGAACGTGAGCCTGGTGGCGAGCTACCGCTCGCAGTTCGACCGGGTGATCCGTACCTCGTCCTACGAGGAGCTGGTGAAGCGGCTCAAGGACCGCGGCCAGCCCTAGCCGGGCTCAGAGCGCGACGTCGCCCAGGAAGATGCGCTTGACCTCGGCGGAGCGGAGCAGCTCCGCCGACGACCCGGTCAGGATGGTCCGGCCCGATTCGAGGATGTAGCCCCGATCCGCGAGCCGAAGCGCCAGCTCCACGTTCTGCTCGATGAACACGATGCTGATGCCCTGCTCGTCGCGGATGCGCCGCATGAGGCCGCCCATCTGCTGGACGACGAGGGGGGACAGGCCCAGGAACGGCTCGTCGATCATGAGCAGGCGCGGGCGCGCCATGAGCCCGCGCGCGATGGCGACCATCTGCTGCTCGCCGCCGGACAGGGTGTGCGCGAGCTGCGCCCCTCTCGCCCCGATGATGGGGAACAGCCGCTCCACCTGGGCCAGGGACTCGGCGCGGTGCGGGCGCGCGGCCGGGTTGTGGGCGCCGAGCAGCAGGTTGTCGAGCACGGTCAGGAACGGGAACAGGCGCCGCCGCTCCAGCACGTGCGCGAGCCCTTCCCCCGCGGTCCGGTGGGCGGGCAGGCCGTCGATGC
>DATFGS010000240.1:0-1870 GCA_035249225.1 Candidatus Methylomirabilota bacterium
GAGCAGCGCCGCGAGGGGGAGCAGCCGCCCGAGCAGCGTCCCGAACCCACACCCTTCCCGCTTGAGGAGGTTCGTGAAGTTGCGGCAACGGAGCCCGCCGAGCCCGAGCCTGCCGAGCGCGATTGCGACCGCCCCCGCGAACACGCCGGTCGTCGCGGACAGCGGGTGTGTGCGAATCCACTTCCAGAGGTCGAGCGCCCCGTCTTCGAGGGCGTTCGTGCGCTCGCGTAGCCTCGCCTGGTCGCGGCTCAGCGCCTCCTCCCGTGATCGCACTCGTGCTATGTCTCGGGGCAGCGTCACGTCCACGGCGTGGGTCGCGTGCGCGATGCGCGGGTTGACGCGGGACTTGAAGGCGTTGAGGGCGTGGCCGACCGCGCCCGCGTGGGCGTTCGCATGGTCGGCGTGCTTCAGGGCCGTGCGGGAGCGGACGAGGGCCGGGTGAGCGGCCTTGCGTGCCTCGCGGGGGATCGCCTGCTCGACGGCGGCGGCGAACGAGCTGGTTGCTTCCGCTTCCGCCTGCTGTGCCCGGTAGGTCTGCTTCCACAGCGAGGTCATCGTGTTCAGGTAGGCGGTTGCGTGGGTGAGCTGCGCTCCGGCGAACTTGGAGACGACGAAGCGGACGGCCTTGTTCGCGAGGCCGAAAAGGTCGGAGAGCGGCTTGGAGTGGATGATCGAGTCGATGAAGCCCTTGATCCCCGTGGAGCCGTGTGTGGCCGTGCTGGTCTGCGACAGCGCGGGCAGGGCGAAGATCGCTAGCCAGGCAACGAACGGGATCAGGAGGGCGGCGAACGGCACGGCGCTAGTGGATCACGTCCCAGTCGGGGGGTAGCTCCACGAGCGAGGCCCGCTCCGGCAGGCCCGCGTAGATCGACAGCACCTTGTCCATCTTGAGGATGATCTCACCGACCGCGATCGAGGGCCAGTCTTTCGAGGCGTCGGGGTGGACGTAGTAGACGGTCTGGTCGGGGAGGATGCGGAAGCCCACGTCCATCACGTCGTAGAGGTCGCCGTTCTCGTGGGTGCGCTGGTTGAGCATCGCGGAGACGAGATCGACGCCCGGAATCTCGGACTCGATCCAGGCCAACGCGGTGGTCGCGAAGTCCGCGAGCTGGTCGCCCGAGGCTTGCGTGGGGAGCGGCATCTAGCTCGACGGCTCCGACGATGCGCCCGCGTAGATCGCGTTCACGGTGCCGAGCTTGGCCGTGATCTGCGCGAACGCTTCCGCGACCGGATCTCCCGTCTGCGGCACCTGGGCCGTGAACGTCCCCGAGTGCCCGGTGATGGAGAACGTGATATCGAACACGTCCACGAGGTTGCCGGAGTCGTCCTGCACCTGGTCTTCGCTCACGTTGAGCACTTCGTAGGCTGCCGCCATTACGCCCTCCTCAGTCGTCGTTCGATTCTACGCAGGTTCGCGGCCGACTTCCGTAACTCCACGATCGTCTTGTGGCCTTCGACCGCGAAGGTGCGCTGCAAGCGCGTCCACGCCCCCGACACGTTCTGCGAGGCAGGGACTCGCCCGACGCCCGTGTCTCCCGCGCCCTGGTCGGAGCCGGTCGTCTGCTGTAGGTAGGCGGCTTGCCAGCGGGTCGAGCCCCACTTCTGCAAGTCGAGCCCGACCCCTGCTACCACGTCGGCCGCGTAGGGGCGTCCGCCCGCGAGCGCTTCCCGCAGGTGCGGGTAGTCCGTGAGGTTGAGCTGGTCTGCGAAGGCGTTCGCGGCGGTCTGCGTGTCCGGGTAGGAGCGGGCGTGCTTGCCGTTCGGGAGCAGCGAGCAGCGCCGCGACCCCTTCTCCGCCTTCGACAGGTCGAGCGCGTTGTAGTCGCAGCCGGAGTTGGCGTTGCGGCCCCACTCGGTGAGGAAGGTGATG
>DATFGS010000241.1:0-1707 GCA_035249225.1 Candidatus Methylomirabilota bacterium
TAGCCGTGATCGCGGGCCGGCCGGGGCCGCGCATGCCCGCGCCCCTCGTGCCGGGCGGCCGCCCGCCCCGCCAGCTTGCGCGCCCAGTCCCCCGTCCCCTTGCGTGAGCCGATGAGCGGGAACACCTCCCGCACGAGCCCCTCGTACTCCTCGACGGTGCGCCGGTAGATGTCGAGCCCCGGCACCAGGTGGAGGTCGAGCGTGCTGGGCGCCGTGGCCGGCGGCAGGATCGAGACGTGCACGGCCTGGAAGCACGAGCGGCCGAGCTCGGGCCGGTCGGTCACCAGGATCTCGTAGAGCTCCGGCCACTGCAGCGCGACCTCGGGCGAGCGCGGGGGCGCTTCGCGGCGGAGGTAGCCGTCGAGGTCGGCGCAGTACTTCACCTCGACGGCGAGCAGCAGGTACGAGCGGTGGCCCAGGCTCGGCTCGTCGAGCGCCTTCCACACCACGAAGTCGGGCACGCTCTGACCCGTGCGCATGAGCGCGGACACCTGGGTCTCGCGGGCCACCCGCGCCACCATGTACTGCGCGCGCTTGAAGATCCCCTCGACCAGCGCCTCCGACATCCGGCCCTTCAGCAGATTGATGTCGTCCATGGCTCAGCGCTGGGTGTCCGAGATGCGAGTGGCCAGGGCCCGCAGCCGGTCGAGCGTCTCCGGACGGAGCATCGCCGCGAAGCCGGCCGGGTCGGACTTGGCGCGGTCGAGCGCCGCGCTCAGCTGCCGCGGGTCGCCGCCCGTGCTCCGCGCGAGGTCCGCGAAGACCTCGGCCGCGAGCCCGTAGACCTCCTGGGCGAGCTGGGAGGAGCCCGCCATGCCCTGGACCTGCCGGTCGATCGCGGCGGCGTTGGGGTCGGTGGCGAGGATCTGGCCCCGCGCGGCCGGGTCCGCCAGCATCCGGAGCGTCGTGGCGAGCGCCTCCGCGGCGGCCGGGTCGAGCGTCTGGGCGGGAAGAAGCGTGGCGGGGAGCACGAGCACGGAGAGCGCGACGAGCAGGACGGTGGCGAGTCGTTTGATCATGCCGTCCGGGAAGAGCAAGAGTCGGACCACGCGCGGCTCTCGGGAATCATCGAGAAATTCCGGAGTTGGCGGCGGGAAGCGATGCCCGACTGACGGCCCGTGTCAGGCGACGGTGCGCTGGTGGACACGGCTTGACCATCGGCCCCGGCCGGAGAATAATCGCCGGGCACTTCCACCCCCTGCGTGACGAGGAGACCGCGATGCCGACAGCTCATCGGGAAGAGATCTGGGTGCCGGGCATGCCGGAGCCCATCAGCCACTTCGTCCACGTGGTCCGCGCCGGGCGGCTCGTCTTCGTCTCCGGCTGCGTGGCCAGCGACGACCAGGGCCGCACCGTGGGCGGCAGCGACATCGTGGCCCAGACCCGCCAGGCGCACGAGAACATCAAGCGCTGCCTGGCCGCGGCGGGCGCCACCTTCGCCGACGTCTGCAAGGTGACCGTGTTCCTCAAGAACGTGGCCCACCGGGAGGCGGTCAACACGGTCCGCAAGGAGTACTTCGGCAAGAGCCGGCCCGCGAGCACCCTGATCGAGATCTCCCAGTTCGTCCGCCCGGACCTGCTCATCGAGATCGAGGCGACCGCGGTCGGCGGCGGCCGGTCCGGGTCCGTCGTCGCGACCTGCCCGGTGAAGCTCAGCTCCGGGTGGCGACGATCTAGCTGCGCCATGTCGTGATCGCTCAGGCTCGG
>DATFGS010000242.1:0-4274 GCA_035249225.1 Candidatus Methylomirabilota bacterium
CGGGCGTGGCCAAGGCCCACTCGGACGTGGTGCTGATCTCGGGCCACGACGGCGGCACCGGCGCGGCCCCCCTCACCTCCATCAAGCACGGCGGGACGCCGTGGGAGCTGGGGCTCGCGGAGACGCAGCAGGTGCTGGTGATGAACAAGCTGCGGGACCGGATCATCGTGCAGGTGGACGGCCAGATGAAGACCGGGCGCGACGTGGTCATCGGCGCGCTCATGGGCGCCGAGGAGTTCGGCTTCTCCACCGGGCCCCTCGTGGTCATGGGCTGCATCATGATGCGGGTCTGCCACCTCAACACCTGCCCGGTCGGCATCGCGACCCAGGACCCGCGCCTGCGGGCCAAGTTCGCGGGGCGGCCCGAGTTCGTCGAGAACTTCTTCCGCTACATCGCGGAGGAGGTGCGCGAGTACATGGCGCGGCTCGGCTTCCGGACCATGGACGAGATGATCGGCCGGGTGGACCGGATCGACGTCGCCCCCGCGGTGGAGCACTGGAAGGCGCGCGGCCTCGACTTCTCCGCGATCCTGCACCGGCCGGCGGTCGGCCCGGAGGTCGCGGTGCGCAAGGTGGTCGAGCAGGACCACGGCCTCGACCGGTCGCTCGACGTCACCACGCTCGTGCCGATGTGCGCGCCCGCGCTGGAGCGGCAGGAGCCGGTGGACATCAGGCTGCCCATCCAGAACGTCAACCGGACGGTGGGCACGATCCTGGGCTCGGAGATCACGCGGCGCTACGGCGCCGACGGGCTGCGCGACGACACCATCCGCATCCACTTCTCGGGGTCGGCGGGCCAGAGCTTCGGGGCCTTCCTGCCCCGCGGAGTCACGCTCACCCTCGAGGGCGACGCCAACGACTACATCGGCAAGGGCCTCTCGGGCGGCAAGCTCATCGTGTTCCCGCCGCGCGAGGCCACCTTCGTGGCCGAGGAGAACATCCTGATCGGCAACGTGGTGCTCTACGGGGCCACCGGCGGCGAGGCCTACTTCCGCGGGGTCGCGGGCGAGCGGTTCGCGGTCCGCAACAGCGGTGCGCTCACGGTGGTGGAGGGCGTGGGCGACCACGGCTGCGAGTACATGACGGGCGGGCGCGTGGTGGTGATCGGCGGCACCGGCCGGAACTTCGCGGCGGGCATGTCGGGCGGCATCGCCTTCGTGCTCGACGAGGCCGGGAGCTTCAAGAAGCGCTGCAACCTCGGCATGGTGGATCTGGAAGCGCTCGTCGACACCGAGGACGTGGAGCTCGTCAAGGATCTCCTCGCGCGGCACATCCGCTTCACCCAGAGCCCGGTGGCGGCCCGGCTGCTCGTGGACTGGGAGCGCAGCCAGTCGCGGTTCGTCAAGGTGATCCCGCAGGACTACAAGCGGGTGATGGCGGCGATCAAGAAGGCGCAGGAGACCGGCACCTCGGTGGACGACGCGGTCATGGCCAGCGCCCACAACTAGGACATCCGGGCTCCGTCATGGGCAAGGTCACCGGATTCATCGAGTGGAAGCGGGACAAGCAACCGTACCGGTCCGTCGAGGAGCGGACCCGCGACTGGAAGCAGGTCATGCTCCCCTGGCCGGTCGATACCCTGCGCAAGCAGGGCGCGCGCTGCATGGACTGCGGCATCCCCTTCTGCCACCAGGGCTGCCCGCTCGGCAACCTCATCCCGGACTGGAACGATCTCGTCTACCGGGACAAGTGGCGCGAGGCGATCGGCCGCCTGCACGCCACCAACAACTTCCCGGAGTTCACCGGCACGCTCTGCCCGGCGCCCTGCGAGGGCTCCTGCGTGCTGGGGATCAACGACGACGCGGTCACCATCAAGGCGGTGGAGCTGGCGATCATCGATCGCGCCTTCGCGGAGGGCTGGATCGCGCCCGAGCCCGCCGCGGTGCGTACCGGCAAGACCGTCGCGGTGGTCGGCTCCGGCCCCGCCGGCCTCGCGGCCGCCCAGCAGCTCGCGCGGGCCGGCCACCAGGTCACCGTCTTCGAGCGCGCGGACCGCATCGGAGGACTGCTCCGCTACGGCATCCCCGAGTTCAAGATGGAGAAGCGCGTGCTGGACCGGCGGCTCCGCCAGATGGAGGCGGAGGGCGTGCGCTTCGTGGTGGGCGCGCACATCGGCGTGGATCGGCCCGCGGAGGCGCTGCGGGGCGAGTTCGACGCGCTCGTGCTCTGCGGCGGCGCCTGCGCGCCGCGCGACCTGCCGATCCCCGGCCGCGAGCTCGAGGGCGTGCACTTCGCGATGGACTACCTCACCCCGCAGAACCGGCGCTGCGAGGGCGACGCGGTACCCGACGAGGCCTTCGTCAGCGCCCAGGGCAAACGCGTGGTCATCATCGGGGGTGGCGACACCGGCGCCGACTGCCTGGGCACCGCCCACCGGCAGGGCGCGCTCGAGGTGCACCAGCTCGAGATCCTGCCGCGCCCGCCCGACACGCGCGCCGCGGACAACCCGTGGCCGCAGTGGCCCAACATCTACCGCGTCTCCTCCGCTCACGCGGAGGGCGGCGAGCGCGTCTACTCGGTGTCCACGGTAGGCTTCGTCGGGGACGAGCGCGGACGCGTGAAGGCGCTCGAGGTGGCGCGGGTGGAGCCGGTGCGCGAGGGCGGCCGGCTCGAGTTCCAGGAGGTGCCGGGCTCGCGGTTCGTGCTGCCGTGCGAGCTGGTGCTACTGGCGATGGGCTTCGTGGGACCCGAGCGGCCGGGGCTGCTCGAGCAGCTCGGGGTCGCCCTCACCGACCGGGGGAACGTCAAGCGCGACGAGCACTGGATGACGAGCGTGCCCGGCGTGTTCACCGCGGGGGACATGCAGCGCGGCCAGTCGCTGATCGTGTGGGCCATCGCGGAGGGCCGGAGCGCGGCCCGCGGAGTGGACCGCTACCTGATGGGCCGCTCGGACCTGCCCGCGCCCCTGCCCTGAGGCGTCACTTCCAGCGGTCGAAGTCCCAGAGCGCCTCGGTCCGCGCGATCGTCACCCCGAGCTGCTGGATCTCGGCCCGCAGCCGCTCGGCGGTCAGCCCCTGGTTCGGCACCGGCTTGTTGAGGAAGAACCAGCGCCGGCTCTCGTTGTAGGAGAAGTGGGTGGGGCCGATCGCGTCGTTCTCGACCAGCATGTTGAGGATCGCGTTGCCGCTGATGGTCCGGCCGGGCGGAACCTTCTTGAGCCAGGCCACGAACCAGACCAGCGTGCCGTCCTTGGACAGGGTCACGCGGGTCGTGACCGCGAGCCCGCCGGGCGGGCGGAGGACGATCTCGTACTCGGGCCCCGACTCGTTGCGCGCCTCCCGCGGCTGGTAGCCGAGCGTGACGAGCAGGCCCTGCAGACCCGCGTGGTCGATGCGCGCGGTGCCGCGCTCCGGCTGGGCGTGGGCCCCGGTTCCGAGGAGCAGCCAGGCGACGGCCAGGGCCGGCGCGATCATCCGAACCCGGAAGGAGATCATCGATGAGCCTCACGCGATCCGACCGAGAGCATCTGATCCAGCAGTTCGTCGACGGCCCCGCGCGCCTCGAGGCGGCCCTGGCCCGCGTCCCCGCCGAGGCGCGGAAGTGGCGGCCGGCCCCCGGCGAGTGGTCCGCCCACGAGGTCGTCTGCCACTGCGCGGACTCGGAGACCAACGGAGCCGCCCGCATTCGCTACGTGGTCTGCGAGCCCGAGCCGGTGGTCCTGGGGTACGACGAGAACGTCTGGGCGGTCGCCCTCGACTACCACGGGCACCCGCTGGACGTCGCGCTCGCCACCGTGCGGGCGGTGCGCGCCAACACCGCGGTGGTCATCCGGCGCCTGCCCGAGGAGGCGTGGACGCGAGAAGGGCGCCACACCGCGTCGGGCCGCTACACCGCGCTGGACTGGCTCGCGATCTATGCCGAGCATCTCGAGATCCACGCGAGGCAGATCGAGGCCAACCTGGCCGCGTGGGAGGCCGCCGGCCGCCCTATCTGAGCGGCCGGACGATCGCGTCGAAGTGGGAGAAATCCTCCTTCAGGAGGATGACGCGGTCACCGGCGCCCTCGAGGTAGTCGAGGTTGCCGCTCCAGATGTAGAAGGTGAAGCGCGCGCGGCCGCCCTCGATCGTGACCTTGCCCCAGCGCGTCCCGCCCTCCCAGGTGGCGACGAGGGTCGCGTCGGGGTTGATCGTAAGGTAGAAGAGCTGGTACGAGCCCCGGCCGAACACGATCTGCCCCTGCCAGCGGCCCACGAGGAGGTTGATGTCGGTGACCTGGCGCGCGGGCGGCAGCGGCGCGCACCCCGCGGGCCCGAGCGCGGCCGCCGCGACCAGGGC
>DATFGS010000243.1:0-2417 GCA_035249225.1 Candidatus Methylomirabilota bacterium
CCTCGCGCGGGCGCAGCCGCGTCGTGGTCGGCACGCGCTCCGCGCTGCTGGCGCCGCTGCCGCCGCCGGCGACGCTGGCCCTGATCGACGAGCACGATCCGGCCCACAAGCCGCCCGGCGCCCCGCGCCTGCATTCGCGCGACCTGCTGCTGCGGCGGGCCGAGCTCGACGGCAGCCGCCTCCTGCTGCTCTCCGCCACCCCGTCGGCGGAGAGCTGGTGGCACGCGCGCCAGGGCCGCATCCTCCGGCCGGAGGCCGCGCCCGCGGACTGGCCCCAGATCCTCACCGCGGACACCCGCGGCATCCTCCGGAATCATCCGCTGACCCTGCCCCTGACCCGCGCCATCGAGGACATGTCGCGGCAGGGCCGCCGCGCCGTCCTCATCGTCAGCCGCCGGGCGTCCGCGCTCGCCTGCGACGAGTGCGGCACCGTCCTGCGCTGCCCCGACTGCGGCGTGGCCCTGGCCCTCGCGCGCGATCGGAGCGCGCTGCGCTGCCCGCTCTGCGCGCGCGCGGAGAAGCCGCCCGATCACTGCCCGGCGTGTGGCGGCCACCGGCTCTCCCCGTTCGGCTGGGATCCCGAGCGCGTGCAGACCTCGGTCGTGCGCCGGTTCCCGCGCCTGACCGTCTCCCGCCAGAACCTCGAGGCCCAGATCCTGATCGGCACGCCCGCGCTGCTCCGGGCCCTGCCCCGGCGCTCCGTGGGCTGCGTGGGCTTCGTCGCCCTGGACGGGCTGCTCCGCGTGCCCGATTTCCGCGCGGGCGAGCGGACGTGGCAGCTCCTGTGGGCGGCCGCGGAGTCGATCACGCCGGGCGGTCGCCTCGTGATCCAGACGCAGCACCCCGAGCACTACGCGATCCGGGCGGTGCAGGCGCAGGATCGCGCGATCTTCTACGAGGAGGAGCTCAAGTTCCGGGCCGAGCTGGGTTACCCGCCCTACCGCCGGCTCGCCGAGGTCTCGGCCCGCGGCCGGGAGGATGGCCCGGTGCGGGCCCTCGCCGGCGAGTGCGCGGCGGCCCTGCGGGGCATCGGGGGCCTCACGGTCTATCCGCCCGCCTCGGTGACGCCCCCCCGCGGTCGCAACAGCCGGTGGCGCTTCGTGATCAAGGGGCCGGCGGAGCTGCCGCGGCTGCTGGCGCCGGCGCTCGAGCCCTTCCTCGGGCGGCGACGGCGCGCGAGCGGTATGGTAGAAGTAGAGATGGATCCGCAGTCGAACGGCTGAAACTCGCGCCCGGAAAGGAGACGAAACGGTGGCATTGCTGACGGTGAGG
Organism: Candidatus Methylomirabilota bacterium; assembly: GCA_035249225.1. Taxonomy (GTDB): domain Bacteria; phylum Methylomirabilota; class Methylomirabilia; order Rokubacteriales; family CSP1-6; genus CAMLFJ01. Next base: position 1,273 of record DATFGS010000243.1, read on the forward strand.
CTCTACGGCGACCCGGTCCTGCGTCAGGTGGCCACCCCGGTGCGCGAGATCACCGCCGAGATCAAGCGGATCATCGCCGACATGACCGAGACCATGTGGCATCAGGTCGGCATCGGACTCGCCGCGCCCCAGGTCGGCCTGTCGCATCGCATCCTGGTGATGGACGACGGCAAGGGGGGCGCGCAGACCCTGATCAATCCCGAGATCGAGAGCCGCAGCGGGACGATCCGCGAGGAAGAAGGCTGCCTGTCGCTCCCGGGCGTCTTCGGCGTGGTCGAACGCAGCAAGACGATCACCGTCCGGGCGATGGACGCGGACGGCAAGCCCGTCTCCATGGAGGCCACCGGGCTCAAGGCCCGGATCGTCCAGCACGAGCTCGATCACCTCGACGGCGTGCTCTTCATCGACCGGCTGCCCCCGGTGACCCGGGACCGCATCAAGAAGAAGATCCAGAAGGAAGGCTTCCCCAAGGAGACGGGGAACCACGCCTTCGCGCTCTGACGAGTCCCGGCTGCGCGTCCTGTTCTACGGCACGCCCGCCTTCGCGCTGCCCACGCTCGAGGTCCTGCTGGCGCGCCACCACGTCGTGGCGGTGATCACCCAGCCCGACAAGCCGGCGGGCCGCGGCCGTGCCGTGACGCCCTCCCCGGTGAAGCAGCGCGCGCTCGCCGCCTCGGTGCCGGTGCTGCAGCCGCCCCGCCTCCGCGATGCGGGCTGGCCCGAGCGCCTGGCCGAGTACCGGGCCGACGTGGCAGTGGTGGCCGCGTTCGGGCAGATCCTGCCCAGGGCGGTGCTCGACGTGCCGGTCCACGGCTCGATCAACGTCCACGGGTCGGTGCTGCCGCGCTACCGAGGCGCGGCGCCGATCGCCTGGGCCATCATGCGCGGGGAGACGGAGACCGGGATCACCACGTTCCAGATGGACCCGGGCATGGACACCGGCGACATGCTCCTGACCGAGACGACGCCGATCGGCCCCGAGGAAACCGCCGGCGAGCTGACCACGCGCCTGGCGGAGATCGGCGCGCGGCTCCTGCTGCGGACGCTCGAGGGCATCGACACGCTGCCCCGCATCCCGCAGGACCACGCGAAGGCCACACTCGCCCCGCGACTCAAGAAGGAGGATGGCTGGCTCCGTCCCGCGG
>DATFGS010000244.1:0-4110 GCA_035249225.1 Candidatus Methylomirabilota bacterium
GCAGAGCCTGCGGCGGGCGGGGCGGCTGGTCTTCGTGGGCTACACGCCCGAGGTGCCGCTGTCGGTGCTGCCGCGCGAGCTGGTGCGCAGCGAGCTCGAGATCGTGGGCTCGCGCGCCAACACCAAGCAGGAGCTGGCGGAAACGATGGACCTGGTGGCCCAGGGTCGGATCAAACCGATCGTGGACCGCGTGATCCCGCTCGCCGAGATCGAGGACGCCTTCACCGCGCTGCGCGAGGGCCGCCCGCTCGGGCGCAACGTGCTCGCGATCTAGCGCCCCTACTTCGTGAGGCCGCTCGCGGTGCCCACCGCGGTCTTCTCCCCGTGCTGGTTCTGGCACCACACCTCGACGACCACGCGGGTCGCCGCGCCCTCGGGCCGCGTCTCCTTCACCACGCCGTGCACGGTCAGCCGATCGCCCGCGTACACCGGCTTGATGAACGCCATCGACAGGGTGCCGCCCTTGACGAAGCCGGCGCCGAGGAGCCGCGTCATCATCTCGGAGACGTAGGCCGTCGACATCATCCCCTGGGCGAGGGTGGTCCGGAACCCCTTCTGCCGCGCCCAGTCCTCGTCGGTGTGGATCGAGCGCGGCTTCACGCCCGAGAAGACGTCGATCCGCCGCTGGGTCATCTCCTTCGAGAGCGCCGGCAGCTCCTCCCCGACCGCGACCGCCTCAGCGACCGACATGGCGCGTGCCCTCCGGGATCAGCATCTGGGTGAACTGCCCGCGCACGAGCGTCGTGCCCCGCTCGTCCCGGGTGGCGTACTCGGTGACCATGTACTGCCGGCCGCGCCGCTCGTACTTGTCGACGACGCGCCCGCGCGTCTGCACGCGCATGCCCGGCCGGATCGGCTCGAGGAAGTTGAACTCCATCTTGGCGTGCAGCCCCGCGTGCACGATGTACTTATTGTGCCGCAGCGACAGCGCCTGGTTGGCCATCAGGGTGGGATGCGCGACCGGCCCGCCGAAGGGCGACGCCTCCGCGTACCACTCCTGGTGATCGTCCACCGCGAAGGCGTAGGCTTCGATGTCCTCCGGCGTCACCAGGTGCGTGTCGGAGACGAACTCCTCGCCGACCGTGAGCGCGTCGTACGTGAGCTTCGGGAACTCGGTCATCGCGAGACCTCCTTCGCCACCGCCGGCAGCACCTCGGCGGTGAACCGGTCGAGCTGGGCAAGCTGATCGTTGCCGATGAACCGGATGCACAGGTCGGTGACCCCCGCCGCCGCGTAGCGGGCGAGCGTCTCGATCACCACCGGCGCGGGCCCCAGCCCCATGGCGCCCCGCTCGTGCACCCCGCCGCCGTAGTACGTGGCGAGGAACTCGCTCGTGACCCGCTTGGCGGTCGCCACGTCGTCGTCGAGCCGCACCGTCGTGTACACGCAGAGGGGAAATCCCGCGCGGGGCCGGCCGTGCCGCGCGAGCGCCTCGAGCGCCCGCTCGCGGATCGTCGGGATCTCCTCGAAGTGCACGTAGGTCGTGATGATCCCGTCGCCCAGGCGCCCGAAGCGCTCGAACTGCGCGGGCAGCAGCTCGCCGCGATTGCCCGCGGTGATGAGGATCGGCGGCCCCTCGGTCCGCCACGGCAGCGGCCCGATGGTGTGGTCCACCAGGTCGAGGTCCTCGCCGTGATGCGTGACCGGCTCGCCGGTCCAGAGCTTCCGCCAGATCGCGATGTGCTCCTCGAGCCGCCGCACCCGGGCCTTGTGATTGGCCCCGCAGGCCGCCCACTCGCGCTCCGCGCTGGGCAGGCTCCAGCCCACCCCCAGCCCCAGGACCAGCCGGCCCTGGGAGATCTGGTCGACATTGGCCAGCTGCTGGGCCAGCGGGACCGGGTGGCGCAGCGCCGGGAGCAGGACCGCGGTGCCGAGGCGCACCCGGGTGGTGATCCCGGCCAGGTAGGCCAGGGTCGTCACCGCGTCCAGGCGCGGCTTGGCCACGATGCTGTCGCCCACCCAGACCGCGTCGTAGCCCGCCTGGTCGGCCCGGCGGGCCATGGTCCAGCAGCTCTCGACGGGCGGCCGCCGCGCCGATTCCATCACCACACCACGGGTCGGGATGAGCACGCCGATTCGCATGGGCGGGAGTCTACCGCATCCGGCGCTCGCCGATCCGTGTCAGTCCGCTGACATCGGACGTCGGTCTCCCGGGCCCACGCGCGTCCCCCGACGACCTGAACCCGCGCCAAATCGAGCGACGCGCGATGGCCCGCGACGTGCAATTACGAATGCTGCCTTGAAGACGCTGCGCGCCTCCGTCCTGCTGGCCTCCCTCGCCCGCATCGCCTCCGCCTTCTCGATCCCGCAGGCCGGCGAATCGCTCCCCGGCTCGAGCCCCGCGCTGACCGGCGCGCCCGGCTCGGACCACGGGCCCGGCCAGGCCGCGACCTCCGGCCGGCCGCTGCGCCGCTCGCTGAACGCCGCGGTGGCCGAGGGCGCCTTCGCTGAAATTTTTGCAGCCTGCGCGACCGGGGCGGTCATCACCGGCTGGGCGCTCTACCTGGGCGCGAGCGCGGCGGTGATCGGCTTCCTGGGCGCGCTGCCGCTCGGCGCCCAGGTGGCGAGCCTGCCCGCCGCGTGGTTCACGAGCGCGCGCAGCCGCAAGACGGTGGCCCTCTGGGCCGTCGGGATCTCGCGCCTGACTTTCTTGCCGCTCCTCGCGTTGCCGACGCTCGACGCGGCGCCGGCCACCAAGCTCCACCTCTTCCTCGGCATCGTCGCGATCAGCACGGTGGCGAGCGTGATCGGCAACAGCGCGTGGGTGGCCTGGATGGGCGACCTCGTGCCCGATCGCCTGCGCGGGCGCTTCTTCGGGCGCCGCACGATCTTCCTCAGCATCGCGGGCACGCTGACCTCGCTCGGCGCCGCGATCCTGCTGGACCGGCTCGCGCCGATCGGCTGGACCGGCGCCGCGCTCTCCGTCCTGACCGCGGCCGCCTTCCTGGCCGGCGTGGTCAGCATCGTGCTGATGCTCCGCCAGCACGAGCCGCCCGCCGCCGCCGAGCCCGGCGTGCCGGCCTGGCAGGCGCTCCGGCTCGCGCTGCGCGATCGGCGCGTGCGGCCCTTCCTCGGCTACCTCTTCGCCTGGAACGCGGCGGTCGGCATCTCGGCCAGCTTCTTCGCCTACCACATGCTGACGAACCTCCACACCGGCTTCCTCGTGGTGGCCGCCCACGGCGTCGGCGTGGCCGCGGTGCGCATCGCCTCGGCCCGCTTCTGGGGACGCGCGGTGGACCGCATCGGCGCCGGGCCCGTGGTGGTCTTCTGCTCGTTCGGCATCGCGGCGGTGCCGCTCACCTGGTTCGTGGTGACGCCGGACCGCCTCTGGCCGATCGCGCTCGACGCGATCTTCGCCGCCTTCCTGTGGTCGGGCCACAACATCGCGGCCTTCGACCTGACCATCGGGCTGGCGCCGCGCGCCGCGCGGCCGTTCTATCTCGCCGCCTTCGCCACCGCGGGCGGGCTCGGCTTCGGCCTGGCCTCCATGCTGGCCGGCCAGCTCGCCGCGCTCGTCCCCGTGCACTTCGTGCTGGCCGGCGAGGCGTGGACCAACCTGCACGTGCTCTTCCTGCTCTCGGCGGTGGGCCGGCTGGCCTCCGCCACCCTGTCGCTGCGCCTGCACGACCCGGGCGCCCGCGGCGACGTGCGCGAGCTGGTCCGCGCCCTCGCCGACCGCACCGGCCTCGGCGCCGTCCGTCCCTACCTCCCGGCGTTCGCGCGCCTCGCGCGCAGGTAGCGGGCCCTCCTCGCCCTGAGGGGGCGGCCGTTTGCCCGCCCCGCGGCCGCGTGGCATAGTAGCGGCCCGCCCCCATGAGCGATCCGATCACCGTCCAGAAATTCGCGATCGGCCAGTCCGTCTCCCGCCTGGAGGACCCGCGCCTCGTCCAGGGGCTCGGCCGCTACTCCGACGACGTGAACCTCCCGCGCCAGGCCTACGCGGTCGTGGTGCGCTCGCCGCACGCGCACGCGCGCATCCGCGGCATCGACGGGGCCGCCGCGCTCCGCGCCCCCGGCGTGCTCACGGTGCTCACCGGCGCGGACCTGGCGGCCGACAGCGTCGGCAACCTGCCGACCGACGGCTCGCGCAAGCGCCGCGACGGCAAGCCC
>DATFGS010000245.1:0-10120 GCA_035249225.1 Candidatus Methylomirabilota bacterium
CTCGGTCGTCACGAACACGCAGGGTCAGGCGGGCGGTCCCTTCATGGCCTCGGTCCCCACGGGCCCGGCCGGCTGGGGTGCCTACGGCTACACCTCGACCGCTTCGGGTACCTTCACCATCAGCAACAGCGGCGACAGCACGTCCGTCAGCCTGCCGTAGCCGTCCTCGGCTCACGCAGCTCGCGTCGAAAGGGCCCGTCCCGAAAGGGGCGGGCCCTGCTGCGTTCGGAGGTCGTGATAGAGTGCCGCCGATGGCCGACCCTGCCGCCCGTCCCCGGCGCGACCACTGGTGGATGCGCCTGGGTGATGTCGTGGTCCGGCTCGCCTGGAAGCTGCTATGGAGCTGGCGGCGGTAAGATCATGCCAGTCTGAGTCCGTCGTCAGCGCACGATAACGCGCGGCCTCGCTACTCGATCACCTCATCCGCCCGCTGCAGGAGCGACGACGGGATCGTCAGGCCGAGGGCCTTCGCAGTCTTGAGGTTGATCACCAGCTCGAGCTTCGTCGGGCGCTCGACGGGCAAGTCCCCCGGCCGCGTGCCCTTGAAGATCCTGTCCGCGAAGGTCGCGGCGCGGAGATAGTGGTCCGGATAGTTCACGCCGTAGATGACCAACGCCCCGGCGAACTCCATGGAAGCATAGACCGCCGGCAGTCGATGCCTTGCGGCAAGGTCGACGATGAGCCGCTGGTTCGCCAGCGTGAGGGTGTCGAGCCCGACGACGAGTGCGTCGGCTCGCTGCCTGACTGCCCTCTCGAATGCCGGGCCCAGCGCCTCGGGCTTTCGCACGTCGAGAAGCTGAGGCTGAAGGCCGAAAGATCGCGCGGCCGCCTCGATCTCTTTCCACGCAGAGGGAAGCGCGGGGGATCCCATGTTGAGGAGGGCGGCGATTCGGGCGGCTCTCGGAAGCAATTCCCTGAGAAGCTCGACCCGTTTTGCGTAGAGCTCCGTGGCAATGGCGCTGAGCCCGGTGATATTTCCGCCCGGGTGGGCGAGGCTCACGACGATCCCCTGCCCGACGGGATCGGCAAGCCCCAAAATGACGACCGGAATCGTCGACGTCGCATTCTTGGCCGCCAGGGCCGCTGTCGTTCCCCTGGTCAGGATCAGGTCCACGTTCAGTCGAATCAATTCAGTCGCCAGAGCCGCGTATCGTTCGTCTCGGCCGTCGGCAGATCGGTACTCGATGACGAGATTCTTCCCCTCGACGTATCCGAGCTCCCGCAGACCCCGCCGGAAGGCCTCGAGATTGGCCGCATTCGTTGCCGGTGACGTCCTCTCGAGCATACCGATCCGGTACACCTTCCCCGCCTGCTGCGCCCCGGCGGCGCGCGGCGCGACGAGGAGGCCGCCCGTCAAGCTGCCGAGGAACGCCCGCCGGTTCAGCAGTCGGCTCATCCGTGACGGGAGTCTAGCAAACGACTCCGGGAGGGGCAGCCGGGAAATAGCGCCCATGGCCGCGCCGCCAGCATGGCTAGGAGACTCCAGAAGGCGGGGTCAGAAGTCCGCGAAGTACGTGGTGAGCCGTCTCGGGATCGAACCGAGGACCCCCTGATTAAAAGTCAGGTGCTCTACCAACTGAGCTAACGGCTCGACGATCACGCACGCGGAGCTCGCGCGTGATTCTAGCACCGCGGCTACTTCTTCGGGCGCGGGTGGGTGAGGGGCTCGACGAGGTCGGCCATCGTGGGGGGCGTCGTCGCGTCCTTGAAGTCGGCGAGGCGCCGGTAGATCTCGCCGCAGGCCTGGTGGAAGCCGCCGGGCAGTCCGGCCGCCTCGAAGGTCGCCGCGATCTCGTCCATCTCGCCCACGAAGCGCCAGGCCTTGCGCGCGTTGTCCCGCGCGGCCGCCTCCGACTTCTTGGGGAGCTCCGGCTGCGAGCGGTGCCACTCGGCGAGCAGGGCGTCGTCCACTCCCTCGCTCGCGGCCAGCGCGCGGACGCCCATCAGCAGCGCGGACGTCCCCTTGGTGAAGGCGGCGTACACCATCTTGAGCGCGGAGGCCGCTCCGGGCACGTCGTTGACCGCGATCGCCTCGAGCGCGCTGCCCTCGAAGAGCGCGACCGCGCGCTTGGCCTCGCGGCCCGAGAGATAGAGGCGCGTGGATCCGGCCGCGCGGGGGGGCGGGCCGATGAGGCCGCCGTCCACGAAGGTGGCGCCACCCCGCTCCACGATGGTCCCGATCGCGCGCGCGGTGGCCGGCGCTACCGCGTTGCCGTCCACGAAGAGGCCGGCGAAGCGCTGGGCCGCGACCTCGCGGGCCAGGTCGAGCGCGGCGTGGGGCGGGCAGATGGAGAGCACCACGTCGCTGCCCGCGAGGACCTTGGTCACCGTGCCCGCGTCCTCGAGACCCGCGGCGGTCGCGCGTGCCCGCGTGTCGGGGCTGCGCCCCGCGGAGGCCCAGAGCACGCGCTGGCCCGCGGCCCGCGCGCACGCGCCCACCACGGCGCCCATGTCCCCCGGATGCAGCAGCCCGATCGTCGTCGGCATGCGTTTTCCTCTCAATCCTCACCCGCCAGGTGCGCGAAGCGGCCCGACGTCGAGCGCGTGGGCAGCTCGGGCGCGCCGTGAATGGCCTTGATCTCGACCTCGCGCACGAGATCGCCCAGCAGGACCGCGATGAGCCCGAGCATGGCCAGCGGCGGCGAGAACATGAGGGCGGCGAGCAGCCAGACGAAGAAGCCCTGCACGCCCCGGGTGGCGCCACCGACCATGCCCACGAAGAGGGCGCCGATGACCCAGCCCGCCAGCAGCACGAGAAGCCAGAGACTCGGTTCAGCCACGGAGGGAATGGTACCGCAGACGGCGGCCCCTGCCCAGGCTTGAGCAGGGGGGACGGGAAGCTCTAGCGGGCGGGGGCGCTCGTCGACATCAGCGCCGGGTCGTCCACCGGCGTCACTTCCGCGTCGGCCATGAGGAACATCGCGAGGATGAAGAAGGTGATGATGATGCCGAATCCGATCGACGCGCGCTTCATACGGGGGTGGTCTCCGGGCGCAGGTTGCGGACGATGCTCCGCAGCTCGCGTGGGCTGATGGGCTTCTCGAGCAGGTGGGCGGCGCCGTGGCGCAACGCTTCGGCCTGCGTGTCGGGGTGGCATTCGGCCGCGATGAGGACCATCAGGAGCGCCGGGTTCGCGGCGCGCAGGATACGCACCAGGTCCCAGCCGTCCTCCGCGATCCCGTGAGCCGGCGGCAGGTCCAGATCGATGATGGCCAGATCGAACTCGCCCGCGCCCACCTTGCGGATGGCCTCCGAGCTCCCCGCGGCGGTCTCGACGGCGAACCCGCTGACCCGGAGCGCCGCCCCCAGGCCCTCGCGGCTCGTTCCGTACGGATCGACCAGCAGCAACCGATCTCGGGCCTCGGTCTCCGCGTCGCGATGCAGTCCGAAGGTGGCCATATCCAGTGAATCTCCGATTCCATAGGCAACCGCGGTGCCAACCGAATGGGCCGCGGCGGGGCTGGCGGATGCTCGAAATTACGATCAGTTAGCGAAATTGACCCGCCATACGGGTGGACGGCGAGCGTCACCGCGCTGACACTTGTTGTGTAAGCCTTACACCGAAACCGGTAATTTTTTCTTCGTGGCGCGGACTTAGCGAGCGGCCCGCTCGATGACTAGAGGCGGCCCGCGCTCGCTTGCCGTATGCTGCGTGAAAATCCTCGCGGGGAGGTGTGACGAGATGCGAGTGCTTCTGGTGCACCCGAGCCCCCTGATGTATTCGGAGCTGTACCTGCGGCTCGAGCCGCTTGGACTCGAGCGCGTGGCCGCCGCGATCCAGGCCGCCGGCCACGAGGTGCGGCTGCTCGACCTGCAGGTCTTCACCCACGCCGACTACTGGCACGAGGTGGAGACGTTCGCGCCGCAGGCGGTGGGCTTCTCGGTGAACTACCTGGCGAACGTCCCGGAGGTGGTGGACCTCGCCAAGGAGACCAAGGCCCGGCGTCGCTCTTCGTTCGTGTTCGTGGGCGGGCACAGCGCCTCCTTCATCGCCGCCGAGTTCCTCGACCACGCCGACGGCGCCATCGACTGCATCGTGCGCGGCGAGGGCGAGGTCATCGCGCCGCTCGTGCTCGAGGCCATCGGCGACCCGAAGCTCGAGTCCCTGCCCGGCGTGGTCACCCGCCACGGCGCGGGCCCGAGCCCGACCCTGCTGAAGGACCTCGATCGGCACCTGCCCGCGCGCCACCTCGGGCGCCGCCGCCACAAGTACTTCATCGGCGTGCTCGACCCCTGCGCCTCCATCGAGTTCACGCGCGGCTGCCCGTGGGACTGCTCGTTCTGCAGCGCGTGGACCTTCTACGGGCGCAGCTATCGCAAGGGCTCGCCGGAGGCGGCGGGGGAGGATCTCGCGCGCATCCGCGAGCCCAACGTGTTCATCGTGGACGACGTGGCCTTCATCCAGGCCGAGCACGGCTTCGCGATCGCGCGGGAGATCGACCGCCGGCGCATCCGCAAGCAGTACTACCTGGAGACCCGCTGCGACGTGCTGATCAAGAACCAGGAGCTGTTCGCGTACTGGAAGAAGCTGGGGCTCTACTACATGTTTCTCGGGATCGAAGCCCTGGACGACGACGCCCTCCGCCTGCACCGCAAGCGGGTGACCCTGAACGAGAACCTCCGTGCGCTCGAGATCGCCCGCTCGCTCGGCCTCACCGTGGCCATCAACATCATCGCGGACCCGAGCTGGGACGAGGCCCGCTTCGCCCAGGTGCGGGACTGGGCGCTCACCGTGCCCGAGGTCGTCCACTTCACGGTGGCCACCCCCTACCCCGGCACCGAGCTCTGGCTGACCGAGTCGCGCCAGCTCACCTCCCGCGACTACCGCCTCTTCGACGTGCAGCACGCGGTCCTGCCCACCAAGCTCCCGCTCAAGCGCTTCTACGAGGAGCTGGTCCGGACCCAGGCCGTGCTCAACCGGAAGCACCTGGGCTGGGGCGCGGTCCGGCGGTACGGCGGGGCGGCGCTCCAGGCGGCGGCCCGGGGCCAGACCAACTACCTGCGCATGCTGTGGAAGTTCAGCACGGTCTACAACCCCGAGCGGCAGTACGCCGACCACCAGCAACCGGTCCGCTACGAGATGCGGCCGCCCCGCCCCCTGGCCGGAGCCAAGCCGAGCAAGCAGGAGCTCTACGTCCACATGCCGGCCCCGGTACACTAGGCGTGTAACGGTTACACGCACCGTGTAAAGTTGATCGCCACGTCGCTACATTTCGCCCGGGCCGCGTGGTGCCGCGCGCGCGGGCAACGTATCGTAACTAAAAGCTAGACCACGCCAAATGACGCACCCCGGCTCGCGTCACGCTTCCTCCCTCACCTGGCTTGCTTGTTGCTCTTCAAGGCAGGTTCGCGATTCTCGTATAGGTCAGTCAACGCTCAAACAGAGGAGGCGGGTACATGCGGAACGTGATGAAGATCGGCGTGCTGCTGCCAGTGGCGGTCCTGCTGGTGTCCGGCTGCGCCACGAAGGGCTTCGTGCGCGACATGTTCGCGAAGAAGGACGTCGAGATCGACCAGCGCTTCGTGAAGGTCGAGGGTCAGGTCGAGGGCGTCAACACCGAGGTCAAGGGCGTGACCACCCAGGTGAAGAGCCTGGAGGGCGCCGTGGCCGATGCCCGCAACCGGGCCGACGCTGCGATGACCAAGGCCGAGGGCGTGGACACGCGCCTGACCCGCCTGTGGTCGAACCGCTACAACCAGAAGACGGCCGACACCCTCGAGGTCTACTTCGGCTTCGACAAGGCCGAGCTCACCGACGGGGCCCAGACGGCCCTGCTGGGCGTGATCAAGGAGCTCCAGGGCAACCCGACCCTCGTGGTTGAGCTGGGCGGCTACACCGATCCGAAGGGCACCGTGGACTACAACTACGGCCTGAGCCAGCGTCGGGTCGAGGCGGTCCGTCGGTTCCTGGTCGAGAAGGGCGTTCCGCTCTCCCGGGTTCAGGCGGTGGGCCTCGGGCCCATCACGGCCAAGGAGACGCCGGACGAGAAGAAGCGCCGGGTCACCGTCAAGATGATGGTGGATCAGGACTAGGAGGACTTCTAACCTCACCCCCTCTCCCCTCAGGGGAGAGGGCAGGGTGAGGGGTGGGTTGCCGAGGGGAGGGACTCCGGTCCTTCCCCTCTCTTATTTCTTCTCCCAGGCCGCGTGCTCGGGGGTGGAGGACGGGGTCTCGGGGATCCGCTCGAGCTCGCTCAGGAGCAGCCCCGCCCAGCGGTAGATGTTGTGCTCGCGCACGCTCTCGCGCATCCGGCCCATGCGGGCCCGGCGCTCGTCGCTCGGCATCGCGACCGCGGTGCGGATGGCGTCGGCCATGCCGTCCACGTCGTACGGGTTCACCAGGATGGCGTCCCGCAGCTCGGAGGACGCGCCGGTGAACTGGCTCAGGATGAGCGCCCCCTCCTCGTCGTCGCGCACCGAGATGAACTCCTTGGCGACCAGGTTCATGCCGTCGTGCAGCGACGTCACCATGCAGAAGTCGGCGTGCCGGTAGTAGGGCCAGATGTCGCGGTGCTCGTGGTGGCGCTTCAGGTAGAGGATGGGCTTCCAGCGCTTGGTCTGGTAGGTCCCGTTCACCTCCTCCACCGCCGCGTCCACCTCGGCCTCCAGCGCCTGGTAGCGCGGAATGGTGCTGCGGCTCGGGGCGGCGAGCTGCACGAAGACCACGCGCTCGCGGTACTCGGGGAAGCGCTCGAAGAAGCGGCCCAGCGCCCGGAAGCGCTCGGGCAGGCCCTTGGTGTAGTCGAGCCGCTCCACCCCCACCCCGAGGAACTCGGCGGTGGTGTCGAGGCTCTCCAGCAGCGCCTGCCGCGACGTGGTGGGCGGGTTGTCCACGAAGCCGGGGGCCACGCTGATCGGGAACGGCTTCACCGAGGTCACGTGCTGGCCCCGGGTGACCGAGAAGCGCTCCCAGTCGATGCGCGCCTCGATCGCCCGCTCCACCGTGTCCAGGAAGTTGTTGCAGTAGTACTGGGTGTGGAAGCCGATCAGGTCGGCGCCCAGCATGCCGAGGAGCAGCTCGTCCTGCCACGGGCAGATCGAGAAGGCCTCGAAGTTCGGCCACGGGATGTGCCAGAAGATCGCGGTACGCGCGTCCGGGCGCTCGCGCTTGATGAGGCCGGGCAGGAGCGCGAAGTGGTAGTCCTGGATCAGCACCATCGGGGACTCGGTGCCCGCGATCTCCTCCAGCACCGCGGCCGCGAACTTCTCGTTGACCGCCCGGTAGTGCGCCCAGTCCTCGGGCCGGAAGAGGGGCCGGTTGTGCACGATGTGGCACAGCGGCCATAGCCCCTCGTTGGAGAAGCCGTAGTAGTAGCCCGCCTCCTCCTCCGGAGTGAGCCAGACGCGCTTGAGGGTGAAGCGCGGATCGTCGGGCGGCACCCGGAGGCGGCCGCGCGGGTCCGCGGTCTCGCGGTCCGCGTCGCCGCTGGCCTGCGCGACCCAGACGCCGCCGCAGGCGCGCATCACCGGGTCCATCGCGGTGACGAGGCCGCTGGCCGGCGTGATGACCTGGATGCGGCCGTCCCTCCAGACGTGGCTGATCGGCTCGCGGTTGGAGACCACCACCAGCGGCCGGTCACCGAGGCGCATCTTGGCGAACTGCTTGAGGCGCTCCTCCGTCCACAGGGTCTGGCCGATCAGGCGCAGCGCGGCCTCCTCCTCCGCGGCCGCCCGCGCCCGCTGGAGATTCTTGGCCAGCACCGAGACCTCGCGCGCGATGGGACCGAAGAGGCTCTCGTCCGGCAGCTCGGGCGGGTCGATGGCGTGGCCGCGGCGCACCGCCTTGGTCCAGCGCGCCATCTTGGCGAGCGGCTGGGTCAGGCTCATGCGGACCACCAGCAGCGCCATCAGGGCCAGCACCGCGGCCAGCACCAGGAAGCGGACGGCGTTGAACCGCCAGCGCTCCCACTCGGCGACCTTGAGGTCCGAGGCGTCGAGGAAGACCACCAGCGCCCCGGTGGCCTTGTCTTCGCGCAGGATCGGATCGGCGTAGACGTAGAGCGTCTTGCCGTCGAGCGTGCGGAAGCCGGTCTGCACCGCCCCCGACGTGAGCGCCCACGTCACCTCGGGCGGCGGGGTCTCGATCTGCTTGCCCACGCTCGGCGTCACCGAGATCAAGGAGGCGACGCGGTCGAAGACCGCAAGGTCCAGGTCCGGCTTGCTGAACTTCTTGATCAGCCGGTCGATCTGGGCCTTGTTGCCCCCGCGCGCCATCGCCGGCTCCAGCACCTCCTTGAGGCTCTCGCTGACCAGGGCCGCGCGCCGGTCGAGCTCGCCGATCAGCCGTTGCCGCTCCTCGACGACCTGGAAATAGGCGAAGACCCCGATGACGAGCAGCGAGGCCACCCAGAGGGCTGCGACCAGCCGGAGCTGGAACCTCATGCGCGACTCTCCACGGTGACCCCGTCGGCGAGCAGGGCCAGGAGCTGGTGGACCTCGGCGACGTCGTCGAGCCGGTAGGCCGCCTTGGACGCAGGCACCACGTCGCCGACCCGGATCGTGAGCGCCCGGCCGTTCAGCACCTCGAACGCGTGCTCGTCGGTCCAGTCGTCGCCCAGGTATAGCCAGAGCGCCGGCTCCGGCAAGCTCGCCCGCAGCCGCTCCTGGATCCACTGCGCGCACTCTCCCTTGGTCCAGGCCACCTGCGGGAGCACCTCGATCACCTTGCTGCCGTGGAAGATCTTGAGCCGGCCGCCCTGCTCGCTGATCGCGCGCGCCAGCTCGATCTCCACCCGGCGGATCTCGTCGGCGGCCACGTGCCGGTAGTGCACCGCCACCGCAAGTCCCTTCGCCTCCACGCGCATCCCGGCCACCGAGGGGGCGCGGCGGACCAGGACGTCCCCCACCGCCCACAGCATGGCCTGCTGGGCGAGGGCGTCCGGATGACGGAAGAGCAGGTTCGGCCCCTCGATCTCGAGCCCGTGGCAGCCCGCGTAGATGACGTCGTCCAGCGCCACGCGGGTCCGCAGATCCTCGAGACCCCGGCCCGAGATCACCGCCACGCGAGCCCGTGAGGAGCGGGCGAGGCGCCCGAGGTCCTCGCGGGTCTGGGAGGTCAGGATCGCGTCGGCCGGGTCGTCCACGATGGGGGTCAGGGTGCCGTCGTAGTCGGTCATGAGCAGGATGCTGCCCGGCCCGGCGAGGGATTCCTCGGCCCAGGCGAGGAGGCGGGCGAGGTCGCTCACGCGCCGCGCTCCGGACTGCAGGGCGTCGCCAGCACCGCCGAAACCACTCTCGCGCTCAGTATCGACATGGCACATGCAACCAGCGAGGACGACGGGACCAGGTAGGCAAACCTCAGCATATCGGTCGATCGGGGGCCGGTCAAGGGTCGGGTCGCCTCAGGTCCGCGGGTACGGGTCCCCGGTGCGCGCGAGCGCCCGCAGCCCGCTGTCGAGGATCTGGGCCGTGGTGCCCGCGAGGCCCCACTTGCCGCCGTACGCGTAATAGTGCGAGAAGCCGCCCTCGTCCAGCCGGGCCAGGAGCCCCTCGCCGCCCTCCTGGATCAGCAGCAGCACGCGCTCACCGCGGCAGGCCACGGGCACGCATCCGGTGACCGCCACGTAGTTCGCGTCGCCCACCCGCACCCCGCGCGGCGGCTCGGTGCGACCGAAGTAGGCGGCGGCGCCCTTCGCGATCTTCCCCCGGCCCTCCGCGGCCGGCGTCCAGTCGGCGCCGAAGAGGTTGCGGATCTTGTCGCGGAGCTGCGGGTTGTTGACGACCTCGTCCCCGGTGCGGCCGAACGCGGCCTCGCGAGGCCCCGGCTCGAGGACCCCCGCCATCGGGGGCGTCGGCGTCCCCGCCGGGGGATCGATCGTGCAGGCCGGGGTGAGCGCCCCCAGAGCCAGCGTGAATCCCACGAACACGGTGCGCATGATGGCCCCCCCTCCGGCGAGTGGTGAAAATCCGGGGATAGGGCGGCAACCTCCATGCCACGAGCCTCGGGAGCAGAGGAAGCCTTACGTAGTGGGAGCTTGCGGGTTGCCCACTGTCGAGGCGGGCCGGTAAGACTTACCGGAGACGGTAGGGCTTACACGCCCCGTCAGCGGGGCGCCTTCGACATCTCGTCGGCCAGGAAGTAGGCCTTGTCGGCCAGCGTGAACGCGCGCTGCACGTCGCG
>DATFGS010000246.1:0-1956 GCA_035249225.1 Candidatus Methylomirabilota bacterium
CGCAGCCGCGCACTTGACGGTTGGCTCTGGCACTACAACCATCGACGAGGACACGCAGCCCTTGGCCGCCAACCCCCGGTCAGCAGAACCAACCTGCTTGGGTCCTACACCTAGCCGGTCGCGAGGACGAGCGGGTTGCCCGAAGGGTCGCGGACCTCCGTGCCGCCGATCCGCTCCGCCACCCGGTCGCGCTCCGCCTCGTCCGGGAGGACGATCGTGTAGCGGAGGAGCCGCGCCGTTCCCTCCGGCGCGGGCGGCGCGCCGCGTGTCTCCCAGGTGTTGCCGCCGATGTGATGGTGGTAGCCGCCGGCGCTGAGGAACGCGGCCTGGTCGCCGAGATGCGCCGTCAATCCCATCCCGAGCTTGTCGCGGTAGAAGCCGATCGTCTCGTCCACGTCCCGGACGCAGAGGTGGACGTGGCCCACCGTCGTCCCGTCCGGCAGGCCGTCGAAGCCGTCCTCGCCCGCCTCCGCGAGCAGCGAGCCCGCGTCGAGCGGAATCGTGGTCATCTGTTGCGCGACCTGTCCCTCCCACTGCTCGCGCGGGCGGTCGGCGTAGACCTCGATCCCGTGGTAGTCGGGGTCGCGGAGGTAGATCGCCTCGCTCACCCGGTGGTCGGAGAGGCCCGTGAGCGGGATCTGGTCGCGCACGGTGTGGGCCAGGAAGCGGCCGAGGCTGGGGCGATCGGGCACGAGCAGCGCGACGTGGAAGAGGCCGGTGAAGCCGGCGGCCGGCCGAGCGCCGGGCTCCTCGACAAAGCGAACGAGCGGCGTGTCGGTGCCGAGCTCGGCGGTGCCGTTCTCGCGGGAGAGCTCGCGGAGGCCGACGGCGTCCTGCCAGTACGCGAGCGATCGGTCGAGGTCGGAGACGCTCAGCTCGACGAGGCCCATGTGGGCGTCGGGCGCGATCTCCATGGGTTGGACTGTAACGCTAGGGGTGCTTGCCCCTGCTCAGCGTCAGCGCCACCTTCGCGCCCGCGCGCCTCCTCGCGCCCGGCCTGGGCTTCTGAGCGACGACGCGGCCTCTCTTCACCTTGCTCGAGTAGGCCCGTCTCACCTTGCCGAGAGCGCAGTGAGCTCTGCGGAGCGCCTTCCTCGCGGCCTTCAGGGTCTTGCCCTTCAGCCTGGGGACGACGCACGCGTGGGAGGCGGCGCGGAACGTGGCCGTCACGGACTGATCGGCGTTCATGGTCAGCGTGCACGGCCCGGTTCCCGAGCAGGCACCCGACCAACCGGCGAACGTCGATCCTGCGGCTGCGGTCGCCGAGAGCGTGACCTGGGTGCCCAGCGCGAAGGCGTGGGTGCAGGTGGCGCCGCACTCGATCCCTGCCGGGCTGGAGCTCACCGATCCGGAGCCGGTTCCAGCGGTGGTCACGGTCAGCGTGCTCGGGGCTGCCGGCTGGCTGACGACGGTGTACGCGATCTGCGCCGTGGCGGTCGCGCCGTCCTTCGAAGTAGCCGTGACGGTGTACGTGTGCGCACCCACCGTCAGGGTGTCGAGGTGGCCCGACCCGCCGGTGGAGGTGCCCGTCCCGACGCTGTCGTTGCAGGAGGCCAGTCCCGGCCCGCCTGTGGCTTCGGTGCAGCTGAAGGTGGTCGGCACCGAGGCGCCCTGCCCGTAGGTCGCACCCGAGGCGGGTGAGGAGATCGATGCTTGCGGGACCTGGATCACCGGCGTGATCGAGACGTCACCGGGGTGGACTACGCAGACACAGGTCGTCACGGAGGAAGAGAGCGCCGAGGGCTCGACGAAGCTCGATCCCGCGCCGCCGCCTCCACCGCCCCCGAAGCAGGTGTTGACCGCGTCGCCGGCGCCGCCGCCGCCGCCCCCGAAGAGCCCGCCGCCACCGCCGCCACCCTCGGCGCTCCCGCCGGGGTTACCGCCGGCGCCGCCAACTCCGGCCTGTCCGGCGCCGCCGTTGCCGTTCGTGACCACGCTGGTCCCGGCCGCGCCGCC
>DATFGS010000247.1:0-4771 GCA_035249225.1 Candidatus Methylomirabilota bacterium
TGCCCGGGGCGGGCGGGGCGCCGCCGCCCAGGGTCGCCACGTTGAGGCGGCCCGCGGTGTCCTCCACCACGTGGATGCGCGGCTCTTCCAGCGTGAGGTCGGCCAGCTCCACCCGCCCCTGCAGCAGCGGGCGGATGCGGATGCGCATGCGCCCCTCGGTCACCGTGATGAAGGGCCCGGGCCCGAAGCCCGGGTCCTCGGCGACCTGCAGCCCGCGGAGCTTGACGGTCGGCAGCGGGAGCGCCGAGATGGCGAGGCCCTGGAACTTCACAGGCCGCCCCAGAGCGTGCGAGGCGGCCTGCGCGGCGTAGGTCTGGATCGCGGGCGTGTCGAGCAGCAGCGGCAGCGCGAGCAGGGCGCCCAGCACGAGCGCCACCACCACCGCGAGCCCGACGAGGGCCCACTTCAGCATGGATCGGTCATGGGAGCAGCAGGATCTTCCCCGTCGTCTTGCGGCCCTCGAGCTGGCGATGGGCCTCGGCAGCCTGCTCCAGCGGGAACTGATGCTCCACCCGCAGCTTCACCTTTCCGTCGCGGATCCAGCCGAGCAGCTCGGTCGAGCGCTGCATGAGCTCCTCGCGCGTGGCGATGTGATGGTTGAGGCTCGGCCGTGTGACGAAGAGCGAGCCGCCCGCATTCAGGCGCTGCAGGTCGAGCGGCGGCACCGGCCCGCTCGCCGCGCCGAAGAGCGCCATGAGGCCGCGGGGGCGCAGGCAGCTGATCCCCTTGTCGAAGGTGCTCGCCCCGACGCCGTCGTAGACCACGTCCACGCCGCGGCCGCCGGTGATGCGCTTCACCTCGGGCTCGAAATCCTGCTTGGTGTAGAGGATCACGTGGTCGGCGCCCGCCGCCTTCGCCAGCGCCGCCTTCTCCTCCGTGGAGACGGTCCCGATCACGGTGGCGCCGCGCATCTTGGCCATCTGGCAGAGGAGCAGGCCCATGCCCCCCGCGGCGGCCTGCACCAGCGCGGTCTCGCCCTTCTTGAGCGGCCAGGTGGAGGTCACGAGGTAGTGCGCGGTGAGCCCCTGGAGCATCGCGGCGGCGCCGTCCTTGAACGTGAGCTTGTCCGGCAGGGCCACGAGCCGATCCGACGGCACGGAGAGCATCTGGGCGTACGAGCCGATCACGCCGGTCCACGCCACCCGATCCCCGACCTTGACGTCCGACACGCCGGGGCCGACCGCGGTCACGGTGCCCGCGCCCTCCATGCCCGGGGTGAGCGGAAGCGGCGCCTTGTAGGCGCCGGTGCGGAAGTAGACGTCGATGTAGTTCACGCCGCAGGCCTCGAGCTTCACCTGCGCCTGGCCGGCCGCCGGTGCGGGGGCCGCGACTTCCTCCAGCTTCATGCTCTCCGGACCACCCGGAGCGTGGACGCGAATCGCCTTCATGGCTTGGTCCTCCTCAGACCTTCAGCACGGTGCGCAGCTCGGTCACCACGTCCTGGCGCTCCATGAATCGCGCCAGCTCGGTCATGTGCTCGTCGAAGAGCACGAACACGGGGATCGTCCGGTAGAGGCCCCGCTTCAGGTACTGGTCCATCACGTCCGGGTTGGCGTCGCGCAGGAAGACCCGCATCTCCACGTCGGGCGCTCCCTCCACCAGGCGGGCGAGCCCGGGGAAGCCCACGAGGGCGTCGCCGCACCAGTCCTCGGTGATCACCAGGATCTTGAGCTTGCGGCCGCGGATCGCTTCCCGGTCGGCGGGCGTGAGCTCGGTCGCGGCCATGCGCTGCTCGAAGCGCTCCTTGTTGGTGCGCATCTGCGCCAGGTAGGCCGCGAGGGTCATACCCTGCGCGAATCGTTCCGGGGTCACCGGGGGATCCTTTCGGCCGCTAGCGCATGGTCGACAGATCAACCGTGAACTTCGCCACCACCTTCTCGTCGCCGTCCCGCACCAGGAGCGTCACGGTCGCCCGCGGATCCAGCCCCTCGGCCGGAAACACGTACAGGCACCGGGCGGTGAACTGCCCGTCCTCGCTCCGGAGCGCGGTGCGCTCGTTCTGGATGAAGGACGCCTTGATCTCCTGCTGGCGCGCCACCAGTGCGGGGGTGTAGAAGCGCGCGAAGTCGGTCTTGGCGCCGCGCAGGGTGGCCCACATGACGACCTTGCCCTGCTGGTCCTTCAGCACCGCATCCACGTCGCGCGGCTTGAGTTCCTTGTCCTGGAAGGCGGAGTTGCGCGCGGCCAGGGCCAGCCGGTGGAACGGGGTCATCACGGTGACGACCTGGCCCTCGGCGCCGCCCACGCGCCACTCTCCGCCCCAGCTCTCCATGGTCACGCTGCGTCGGCCGACCCGCACCGCTTCCTCACGATCCTGCGGGGTCAGGGCGAACACGGCGGCGGCAACGGGAGCGCTGCAGGTCAGCGACAGGCCGGCCGCCAGCGCCGCGCACCACCACCGGCATGAGCGAAGCCGACTCATGTGCGCGGATTGTAGCACAGCGATTGCTCGCCTCCCGTGCGGGGGGTATCGTGCATGCATGCGCTGGCTCTGGCCGATCTTGCTCGCGGGGCTGCTCGGGGGCTGTGCCACCGCCTTCCCGGAGTCGGTGATGCGCACGGTGGACACCCGGATCACCGCCGACGAGCTCGTCCAGCAGCCCGGCGCCCTGAAGGGCACGCGGGTCATCGTGGGTGGCGACATCCTGGCCGTCCAGCCCCGTCCCGGCCTCACCGAGATCGAGCTCCTCGCGCGGCGCCTGCGGGGCGACGATTCCCCCGAGCGTAGCGACCGCTCGCCCGGGCGGGTGCTGCTGCACACGGCCGAGTTCCTCGATCCGGCCGTCTACGCCATGGGCCGGCGCGTCACGGTGGTCGGCGAGGTCACCGGGGTGGAGGAGCGCAAGATCGGCGAGGTCCCCTATCGGTACCCGGTCATCCGGGTTGAGCGCATCCGCCTCTGGCCGAAGGACGTGGCGACGGGCGCCGCGTACTACCCGTATCCCTGGGGCTACAGCCCGTACGGGCCCTACTACGACCCGTTCTACGTCGGTCCGCGCCGGTACTATCCCGGCTGGTGGTGGTAGCGCGGCACGCCCTGCGCGACCCTACTTCCCGATCTGCACGTCCGAGAAAGTCGCCGGGTCGAGGTATTTCACCGCGACGCGCTGGATGTCGGCCGCGGTGATCCGTCCGATCCGCTCCTTGTAGCGCTCCGGATAGTCGAGCCCGAGCCCGTTCTCCTCCACGGCCCCCAGGAAGCGCGCGAGCTTGCCGGAGGTGTCGAGGCGCAGCGGGAAGCTGCCGATCAGGTAGGACTTCGCGAGCGAGAGCTCGCGCGGGGCGACCGGCTCCCGCGCCAGCCGCGCCATCTCCTCGCGGGTGAGGCGGGTCGCCTCCCCCACCCCGTCGGTCCGCGTCTGCAGCGACACCAGATACGAGGCGCCCAGGCGCGCGGGCATCAGCGAGCTGTAGACGGAGTAGGCCAGGCCCCGCTCCTCCCGCACCCGGGTATAGAGCCGCGACGCGGACCCGCCGCCGAGGACATAGGTCGCCACCGCCAGGGCGAAGTAGTCGGGATCGTCCTGCCGGATGGACGGGCGCCCGAGCAGCACGGTCGTCTGGGTCAGGTCGCGGCTGATCTTCCGGCTCTCCACGGGCGCGACGAGCGACGCCCTCGGCACCGCGGGCACCGGCACGGACGGCGCCGTCCAGCCGCCGAGCCGCTGCAGCAGCTCGCGGCGGATCTCCGCCACCGTCACGTCGCCCACCACCACGATGTTCGCCCCGTCCGGCCGGTAGTGGCGCTGGTAGAAGGCCGTCACCTGCTCTCGCGTGAGCTTGCCCACCGATTCGATGGTGCCGGACACCGGCCGTCCGTACGGATGGCCGGGAAACATGAGCCGGCTCAGCTCGCGCGCCGCCACCGTCTCCGGCTCCTGCTCCGATCGGCGCAGCGCCCCCTGGATGTCCGTCACCTTGCGCGCCAGCTCGTCGGGCGCGAACGCAGGCTGCAGCAGCACCTCCGCGAGCAGGTCCAGCCCGAGGGCCAGGTCCTTCTTGAGCACCGACAGCGAGACCGCGGCCCCGTCGCTGCCCGCGCTGGCATCGAGGCTGCCCCCGACGAACTCGATGGCGCGGTCCAGCTCCGGGCCGGAGCGTCGCGCGGTGCCCCGCGTGAGCAGCTCGGCGGTGAGGCTGGCGACGCCGAGGGCGTCGGCCGGATCGTGCACGGCCCCGGCGGGCACGCCCACGCGCACCACCACGATGGGGATCGCGGGCCGCTCGGCCACCAGCAGCACCGCGCCGTTCGCCAGCACCTCGCGGTGCGCCAGCGGGCCCGCCGCCTGCGCGGGCCCGGCGAGCAGGAGGAGCAGCAGGGCCAGGAGCACTCGCATGGGCGCCTCTCTCGTCAATCGAGCTGTTTGCGGAACTTGAGCACCGCCAGGGAGAACACCACGGTCCCGAAGATCATCAGCGGCACGAGCGAGGGCCACAGGTACTCGAAGCCCACGCCCTTGAGGATGATACCGCGCACGATCTTGAGGAAATAGGTGAGCGGGATGATCGCGGCCAGGTACTGCGCGCCGGTGGGCATGCCCTCGATGGGGAAGAGCAGCCCGGAGAGATAGATGGACGGCAGGAACGTGAGGAAGGCGAGTTGCATGGCCTGCGGCACCGTGCGGGAGGCCGTGGAGAGCAGGATGCCCACGCCGAGCGTGCCCATCATGAAGACGAGCGAGAGCGCGTAGAGCAGCGGCAGGCTGCCGCGGATCGGCACGTCGAAGACGTAATGGGCGACCAGCAGGGCCATGGTCATCTGCCCGAAGGC
>DATFGS010000248.1:0-2811 GCA_035249225.1 Candidatus Methylomirabilota bacterium
GGCGACGTGAACTTCCTGATCCCCGAGGCCGAGGACGGCGCCGACACCATCGCCTGGATCCGCAAGCAGGAGTGGTGCGACGGCACGGTGGGCACCTTCGGGACTTCCTGGTCCGGCTGGACGCAGACCGCCATGGCCGCGATGGGCCCCGAGGGCCTGGCCACCATGGTGGCGAACATGAGCGGCGCCGACGCCCACGAGTCGAGCGTGCGCCACGGCGGCGCCCTCGAGCTGCGCTTCCTCGCCTGGGCCTTCTGGCATTCGGCGTACAACACGCAGGCCGCCCTGACCGCGCAGCCCCACGTGCAGGCCGCGCTGAACCAGGGCGCCCCGCGCTTCTCCGACTGGCTCGAGCGCATGCCCATCCGCTCCGGCCAGACCCAGCTCGCCCTCGTGCCGCCGTATGAGAAATGGGCGCTCGAGATCCTGACCCGCGCCGACTACGACGACTACTGGAAGCACCCGAGCGTGGACTTCCGCCGCCACTGGGACCGCGTCCCGGACATGCCGATCCTCCTGGTGGGCGGCTGGTACGACTCCTACACGCGCGCCACCTTCCAGAACTTCGTCGGCCTGGGCGCCGGCGGGCGGCGGCCGGTGCGCGTCCTGATGGGGCCGTGGACGCACGGCGGGAAGACCATGGAGCTCTCCTTCGCGGGCGACGTGGAGTTCGGCCACGACGCCGCGCTGCCGAGCTTCGACGAGCTGCACGTGCGCTGGTACGACCGGTGGCTGCGCGGCGTGGACAACGGCCTCGACGCCGAGGCCCCGCTGCGCCTCTTCGTGATGGGCGGCGGCTCGGGCCGGCGCTCCGGCGCGGGCCGCCTCGTGCACGGCGGCCGCTGGCGCGACGAGCACGAGTGGCCGCTGGCCCGCACGCGCTTCACCCGCTTCTACCTGCACGGCGACGGGTCGCTGACCACGGAGCCGCCGCGTGAGGAGCGCTCCGCCACCACCTACCGGTTCGACCCGGCGCGGCCGGTGCCGTCCATCGGCGGCAACGTGTCATCGCTGCGCGACGTGCTGCCGCTGCCCCCCGGGCTCGCGGATCCGAGCTATGCGGGGCGCGGGGAGCGCACGGTGGACGTCATGCGGCCGGGCGGGTTCGATCAGCGGGAGGCGCCGGGCTTCCACGGCTGCCGGGCGCCCTACCTGCCGCTGGGATCACGGGCCGACGTGCTCGTGTTCCAGACGGAGCCCCTGCGCGAGGCCACCGAGGTGACCGGGCCGATCGAGGTCACGCTGTGGGTGGCGACAACCGCGGTAGACACCGATTTCACTGCCAAGCTGATCGACGTCTACCCGCCGAGCGCATGGTACCCGCACGGGTATGCGCTGAACCTGACCGACAGCATCGCGCGGCTCCGCTACCGCAACGGCCGCGAGCGGGCGGAGCTGATCAAGCCGGGCGAGCCCGTGCAGGTGACGCTCACGCTCTATCCGACGAGCAACCTGTTCATGCCGGGGCACCGCATCCGGCTAGACGTGTCGAGCTCGAACTTCCCGCGGTTCGACGTGAATCCCAACACGGGCGAGGCGATCGGGCGGGAGCGGCGGCGGGTGGTGGCGGACAATACCGTGTTTCACGAGCGGGGGCGCGAATCGCGGGTGGTGCTGCCGATCGTAGCGGTCGAGACTTCGACCTGAGCTTATCTCTTCCGTCTTGATATGCCCCTGGGTTTGTTGCGCTGCGGTTCCGTCTTCTGGCCAGCCCGCGGAGAGGTATCCGCTGCCGCCTTCACCTTGAGGAGATCGGAAACGACATCGTCGAAGGCCAGGCGGTATAGAGGCGGAGCCGCACTGTGTCGGGCCGTGTTTGTCTTCATGCGGCCAGTCTAACAGCGATCCTCGCCGATCTCACACCTCGTTCCTGGGAGCTTGAGGAGCGCTCCGCCACCGCCTAAGATCCGCGGTATAGGAGAGGCCCATGATACCCGCGCTCATCCTGTCGTCCGATTCTCACGTCTTCGAGCCGCCCGATCTCTGGACGACCCGCATCGACCGGGCGTTCCGAGAGCGCGCGCCGCGGATGCAGCGGATCGATGGCGCCGATCAGCTCGTGGTCGATGACCAGATCGTCTCCGGGATCGGGCTCATCTCCAATGCCGGGGCGCGCTTCGAGGCGCCCGAGACCATCTCCTCCCTCGGCCGCTTCGAGGACGTGCATGCGGGCGGGTACGATCCCCATCAGCACCTGGCGGACATGGAGCTCGATGGGGTGGCCGGCGAGGTCCTGTACCCGTCGCAGGGTCTCTTCTACTTCAAGGTGGCCGATCCGGCGCTCATGTCGGCGATCTTCCGGGCGTACAACGACTGGCTCGCCGACTTCTGCAGCGTGGATCCCGCGCGGCTCAAGGGCATCGCGATGGTCAACCTGGACGACGTCGCGGACGGCATCCAGGAGCTCGAGCGGGCCGCCCGGCGCGGCTTCGCCGGCGCGATGATCACGGAGTACCCGCTGGAGACCCGGCGCTACGATCAGCCCGAGTACGAGTCCTTCTGGGCCGCGGCCGCCGCGCTCGGCATGCCGCTCAGCCTGCACACCGCCACGCGACGGCAGGGGAAGATCCGCGGAGCGGGCGAGCGCACGATTCGCGACGCGACCAGCCGGTCGACGAAGGCCTTCTATCCCGCGCTCTCGATGTGCGACCTGATCTTCTCGGGCGTCTTCGAGCGTCATCCCCGCCTCACGCTGGCCATCGTCGAGTTCGAGCTCGCCTGGGCGCCGCACGTGCTGTCGACCATGGACTACACGTATCGCGAGCGCCACGAGGAGGCGCTGTACCGGTTCAAGGACGGCACGCGGCCGAG
>DATFGS010000249.1:0-24368 GCA_035249225.1 Candidatus Methylomirabilota bacterium
GTGCACCTCGTCGAAGACGAGCGGCGCGCCGCCGCGCACCACGCCCAGGTCGCGCCCGCCGACGACCCAGGGGCTCGAGGGCGGAAACCGGAAGGCGGGCTGGGTCGCCACGCGGTCCCACGCCGCGATGGGCCCGAGCGCGAGCGCCCAGGCGACCTGCAGGAGCACCATCACCGCGGCCAGGAACGCGATCGCGAGCAGCATCGGCGCGGTCCGGCGCAGCGGCCGCCAGGCGGTCAGCAGCCAGCCCGCCGCGGCGGTGATCACGATGCCCTGCCAGCGGCGCGCCCCGAGCCACGCGGCCACGTCGCCGGCCAGGGCGATGTTGGCCCAGAGGAGCACGCCGACCGTGACGAGCAGCGTGACCACCGGGAAGAGCGTCTGGTCGCCCCTGGCGCCCTCGACCGCCGCGGGGCGATCGCCACTCCAGCCCAGCGCGATGAGAGGCGCCAGGGTGACCACGAGGCCGAGCCACAGACCGTCGGACCCGCGCGCGGCGAGGGCCGCCGGCACCGCCAGCGCGACCGCCGGCGTGAGCCAGACCGCGAGGATGCGCGCGACCGACGTCATTCGCGCGGTGGCGAGGCGGCGGGTGGAGCGAGCCAGCGGACCGCGACGAGCACCGCGAGCACCGGCGCGAGGATCCCGCCGTACCACCAGAGCAGCGAGAGCCCGCCGACCCGGACGCCCGCCGTCTGGTTCGGGAGCGCGCCGAGGAGGAGGAAGCCCGCGAGCACCAGCGCGAGCAGGACGACTCCGGTGGTCCGCGTGGTCACCGGCCGCATTATAGCGGGATGATAAGATAGCGAGCACGAAAGGAGCCTTCTCCATGCCCGATGCGCCGCAGAAGCCCCCGATCCAGCGCGTGCTGGTCATCACCGCCCACCCCGACGATTCCGAGTTCGGCGCCGGGGGCACCGTCGCCAAGCTCGTGCGCGAGGGCATGTACGTCTCCTACTGCATCGTCACCAACGGTAACAAGGGCTCGGGCGACCGCGGCATGACGCCCGAGCGCCTGGCCTGGATCCGCGAGGAGGAGCAGCGCGCCGCCGCGCGGGTGCTCGGGGTGGAGACGGTGGACTTCCTGGGCTTCCCGGATTGCGAAGTCGAGGACACGCGCGAGTCGCGTCTCGCGGTCACCGCCGCGATCCGGCGCCACCGGCCCGATCGCCTCATCATCCAGAATCCGAACCGCACCAAGAACCTGGGCGCGTCCCACCGGGATCACCGCACGGTGGCGGGCATCGCGCTCGACTGCGTCTACCCGCTCGCCCGCGACCACATGGCGTTCCCGGAGCTGCTCGCGCAGGGCCTCGAGCCGCACAAGGTGCGCGAGGTCTACCTCATGTGGTGGGAGAACCCCGAGCTGGTCGTGGACATCTCCGACACGATCGATCTCAAGATCAAGGCGCTGGCCTGCCACGCGAGCCAGTTCAAGGACTTCGCCGGGGTGGAGAAGCGCGTCCGCGATCGGGGAGCCGAGCTCGGCAAGCCCCGTGGCTACGCCTACGCCGAGACCTTCGACCTGATCGCGCTGGACCGCTAGCGCCGCGCCGCCCGGCGCGTCAGCGGCGATCCCAGGGCGGGCCGAGGATCAGGCGGCCGCCCGCCGAAGGGCAGGTCTCGGGCGCGAGCGTCCCCCACGGCAGGCTCTCGGCGACCGCCTGGGGGCTGAGATCGTCGGGCACCTGTCCGGTCATGAGCGCGCGCTTCTCGCACGCCGTCGCCGCCAGGCCGGCCGGACCGGCCGGAGGCGGACCGGGCGCGACGGGCGCGGACGTGCACGCCGCGATCAGGCACATCACCGGCAGGACCCCGACCACGCGCTTCACGGCTTCCCCGCCAGAGTACGGGGAACCGTCCCCGGCCGGCCGAGAATCCTTCCCCGCGCGGGGCCGCTTTCGCTAGAATCACGCCCGTGAAGCCAGGAGCACCCATCCCGGCCACCCTGACCGAGCTGATGGGGGGCAGGGCCGCCCAGGATCCTGACACCCCGTACTTCCACCTCTTCGACGAGGCGGTACCGTACGGTCGTCTGTGGCGGGAGAGCGCGCGGTACGCGGCCGGGCTCCGGCGCGCCGGCATCGACCGCGGCGACAAGGTCTGCCTCATCTATCCGACCTGCGCCGAGTTCTTCTACACCTTCTTCGGCGCCCTCCGGCTGGGGGCGGTCCCGGTGCCGCTCTACCCCACCCTCGGAGTGGAGGCAACCGCCAACATCTTCCGGGACTCGGAAGCGACGGCGGTGGCCACCATCGGCTGGTTCCGCTCCGGCGTGGAGGAGTCGCAGGCCGCCGCGTCGAATATCCGGCACGTGCTGGAGCCGAGCGATCTCGAGGCGGACGGCCCCACCCCCTCCTTCCCGACCGCGTCCGCCGACGACGTGGCCTTCATCCAGTACACCTCGGGCAGCACCGGGCAGCCGCGCGGGGTCGTCCTGAGCCACACCAACGTGGTGCGCACCGTCGAGTTCATGGCGGAGGCCGCCCAGCTCACCCGCGACGACGTGGTCGTCTCGTGGCTGCCCCTCTACCACGACATGGGGCTGATCGGCTGCGCGTTCACCCCGCCCTGGAGCGGGGCGCCACTGCACCTGCTGCCGCCCGACCTCAAGAACCCGCGCGTCTGGCTCGAGCTGGTCAGCCGCGTCCGCGCCACCTTCACGGTCTCGCCCGACTTCGGCTACCGCAACTGCGTGCGCAATATCCACGATACCAGCGGCCTCGATCTCTCCTCGCTCAAGCAGGCGCTCTCCGGCGCCGAGCCGGTGCGCCTCAGCACCATCGAGGCCTTCGAGCGGAAGTTCGACGCGCAGAACCTGATCACGCCCTGCTACGGCCTGGCCGAGGCCACCCTGGCAGTGGCCATCTGGCCGCGCCGCACCCCGCTCCGCCTGGACAGCTCCGGCAGGTTCCTCTCGGTGGGCCGGCCCTGCCGCGGCGTGCGGGTGCGCATCATGGACGGCGAGGAAGAGGTCAAGGCGGGGGTGGAGGCGGAGATCTGCGTGACGAGCCCGGGGGTGATGCAGGGCTATTACAAGAATCCCGAGGCCACCCGGAAGGTCCTCTCTCCCGACGGGTGGCTGCGCACCGGAGATCTGGGCTTCCTGGACCCGGAGGGCTTCCTCTACGTCACCGGGCGGCTCAAGGACGTGATCATCCTCGGCGGCGAGAACGTGATCCCCGCCGACATCGAGGAGATCGTGGACCACGTCCCCGGCGTGCGCTACTCGGCGGCGGTCGGGGTGGAGAGCGACCGCACCGGCACCCAGCGGCTGCACGTGGTGGCCGAGGTCCGTGAGCAGGCCGCCGACGCGGACGCGCACTCGCGCCTGGTCCGCGAGATCGTCCAGCGCGTTCGCGAGGGACGGGGCCACCGCCCCGCGCGCGTGCTGCTCGTGCTGCCCAGCACGATCCCCAAGACCTCGTCGGGGAAGATCCAGCGCTCGCGCCTCGGCGAGATGATCGCGCGCGACGAGCTGGGCGACCGCATCGTCTACTCGTCCGGCGCCCACCGCGCCTAGCCCGCTCCCGGAGAGGCTTCTCGATGAAGATCGGCTGTCACCTGCCCATGTACGGCCCCGTCGGCACTCGCCACGGCGTGCTCACCTTCGCCCGCCGCATGGAGGCCCTCGGCTACGACTCGCTCTGGGCCAGCGATCACGTGGTGATCCCGCACCGGATCGCCTCCCGCTATCCGTACAGCCCGATCGGCAAGTTCCCGCTCGGCCCCGAGGTTCCCTTCCTCGAGCCGCTCACCACCCTGGCGATGGTCGCGGGCGTCACCGAGCGCGTCCAGCTCGGCACCAGCATCCTGGTGCTCCCGCACCGGAATCCGGTGCTGGCCGCCAAGATGGCCGCCACCATCGACCACCTCACCGAGGGCCGCCTGGTGCTCGGGGTGGGCGTGGGCTGGATGCGCGAGGAGATCGAGCTGCTGGGCGGTGACTACGACCGCCGGGGCGCCTGGAGCGACGAGGCGCTCGCGGTCATGCGCGCCTGCTGGCGCGACGCGAGCACCGCGCACCACGGCGAGTTCTTCTCCTTCGACGAGATCGGCGTCTTCCCGAAGCCCGCGCGGGGCGACATCCGGATCCTGATCGGCGGGCACACCCCGCGAGCCCTCCGCCGCGTGGTCGCGCTCGGCGACGGCTGGCACGCCGCCTTCATCACGCCGGACGCGCTCCGGGCGGACATCGCGCGGCTGCGCGCCGAGTGCGCACGTCAGCAGCGCCCGTTCGACCAGGTCACGATCAGCGTGCGGGCGGGCCTGTCGTTGCGAAGCGCGCCGCTCGGATCGGACCGCAAGCCGCTCCAGGGCTCGCGCGAGCAGGTGATCGCGGACCTGCTCGCCTTCCGCGATCTCGGGGTGGAGTCGATGCTGCTCGAGACGCGCTATCGCGATCTCGATGACATGATCGGCATCTACGAGTCGTTCGCCGCCGACATCCGCCCGCGGATCTAGGCGCCCCTCACCCTCCCGCCCCCTCCGGGGACGAGTGAGGGGCTACTTGGCGTCGTGGAAGATGACGCCCAGGGTGTAGCGCTCGCCCGAGGTCACGCGGCTCACGCCGTGGCGGAGGGTGACGCGGTAGGGGCCGCGGGTGCCCTGGGTCGGGCGGTGCCGCGTGGCGAAGATGACGATCTGGCCGCGCTCGAGCGGGACGACCGAGCCGGTTGATTGGGCGCGGGGGCGTTGCTCGACCAGGAGGAATTCGCCGCCGATGAAGTCCCGGCCCTTTTCGCTCAGGAGGCAGGTCATCTGGAGGGGGAAGGCGACGTCGCCGTAGAGGTCCTGGTGGAGGCAGTTGTAGCCGCCGGCTTCGTAGCGCAGCAGCAGCGGAGTAGGCCTGGTCTGGCCGTGGTCGGCACAGATCGCGAGGAACTCGTCGAGCTCGGGTGGGTAGCGGTGCTCCTTGCCGAGTGTCTTCTCCCAGGCCGTCGCGATCGGGGCGAGGTGCGGGTACGCGTGGCGGCGCAGGTCGCGGACGACGGGCGGCAGCGGGTTCGCGAAGTACTTGTACTCTCCTTCCCCGAAGCGAAAGCGCGCCATGTCCACGCGGCTGCGGAAGCGGCGCTGGTCGGGGTACAGGCCGATCAGCTCGGCGCACTCCGCCGCGGTGAGCAGCGGGGGCGTGGTGGCCCATCCCCGCTCGTCGAGGGCCCGGGCCACCTCCGCCCAGTCGATCCGCTGCAATCGCGCCGGGAGCGCCGGCGTCCGAATCAGGCCGCGGGGCGACATACCTTGCACGGCCGGTAGCCGACCGAGCGCGCGTCGTCCACCGAGGCGAACACCACGCGGCTGTCCGGGTGCATGTGGCGGGCGTGGATGCAGCCCACGCGGCACACGATGCGCGTGCTCGTGCACCCCTCCAGCACCGGCGTGGTGCGCTCGAGCGCGGCCAGCCGGTCCTTCACCGCCGCACCGAAGATGTAGCCGCCGAGGCCGCCGTCGCTCCGCCACACGCGGTGGCAGGGCAGGATGAGCGGCACCGGGTTGCGCCCGAGCGCGGTCCCCACCGCGCGCATCGCGCGAGGGTTCCCGATGCGCTCGGCGATCCAGGCGTACGGGCGCGCCTCGCCGAACGGGATCAGGCGGGCGGCCTCGAGGACCTTCCGCTGGAAGTCGCCCACGGTCACGAGGTCCACCGGCACCCGGAAGAAGGCGCGCTGGCCCCGCAGATACTCGTGAATCTCCTCCCGCGCCTGCTCGACCAGCTTCCGCGCGGCCGCGGTGGCCGGCTTCCCGGCCTGGCCGGTGCGGACGAGCGAGATCCCTCGCGGAGTCGCTTCTATGCCCAGCTTGCCCTCGAGCCGAGTCAGCGCGGTCTCGGACTCCCGCGCCGCCGCCGCGAGCCGGCGCCCCATGTCCGCGGGCGACGCCTCCGGCCGGAAGTAGTCCGCCAGCAGCCGGTCGAGCTGGTCCTGCCGCTCCATCTTGCCGTCATTCATGGCCTGCTCCTCGCTTGCCGAGCTCGTCCCGCAGCAGGGCCTTGCCCCGCGTGAGCTGGCTCTTCACGGTATTGATCGTGATCCCCCGGATCCTCGCCAGCTCCCCGTACGACAGGCCGTCGACATAGCGCAGGGCCAGGAGCACCCGCGCCTCGCGTGGCACCCGTTCGAGCGCTCGGTGCAGGTCGAGATAGGCGTCCGGCGGCCGGTGGTTGCTCGACATCAGCGGCCCGGCGGCCGAGCGCTCGTCGTGGGCGGTGCGGGTGGCGCGGCGGCGCAGCTCGTCCACGCAGACGTTGGTGAGGATGCGGTAGAGCCAGGTGGAGACGGCCCAGCGTGGGTTGTAGCCGGCCGCCCCCGCGTAGCACTGGAGGAAGGCGCGCTGGACGGCGTCCTCGGCGTCGGCCCGGGAGCCGAGCAGGCGCCCCGCCACCGCCAGGAGCTTGCCGCTGTAGCGCTGGGCCAGGTCGCTGAACGCGCCCTGGTCTCCCTTGGCCACCCGCTCCATCAGCCCGCGCTCGGGGTCCATGTCGTGCCCTCATGGAGGTATACGGGGGAGATCGAGAAACGGGCGGGACCGGCGAACTCTACCGTCTAAGTCTTTAAGCTCTATCCAATGCGGGGGCCCAGGAATGGCCCCCGCACTCCCCCAGGCCGCGGACTCACGTTTACTGCTCCGCGGACACCCGTGCAGGCTTAGATCTTCTCGCCGAGCTTGTTCCAGTCGTCCAGGAACTTCTTGAGGCCGATGTCGGTGAGCGGGTGCTTCATCAGCATCTCGAGCACGTTGAAGGGCATGGTGGCCACGTGGGCCCCCGCCTTCGCCGCATCGATGACGTGGAGCGGGTTGCGGATCGAGGCCGCCAGCACCTGGGTCTTGTAGCCGTAGTTCCGGTAGATCTCGCAGATGTCCCGGACCAGGTCCATGCCCACGTGGCCGATGTCGTCGAGGCGTCCCAGGAAGGGGCTGATGTAGACCGCGCCCGCCTTGGCGGAGAGAAGCGCCTGCGGAGCCGAGAAGCACAGGGTCTGGTTGACGCGGATACCCTCGCCGGTCAGGTACTTGACCGCCTTGAGCCCGTCCTTGGTGAGCGGGCACTTGACCACCACGTTGGGCGCCACCTGCACCAGCTCCTTGCCCTCCTTCACCATGCCGTCGAAGTCGGTGGCCACCACCTCGAGGCTCACGTCGCCCGGGACCACCCGGCAGATCTCCTCCACCAGCGGGCGGAACGGGCGCTTCTCTTTGGCGATCAGCGAGGGATTGGTGGTGCAGCCGTCCACCAGGCCCATCGCGACACCCTCCTTCAGCTCGGCCACGTTCGCGCTGTCCAGAAAGATCTTCATCCAGTCCTCCCTGTCAGGCGCGCTCGACGCGGACCTTCGTCCCGGAGCGCACCGACTTGAACACCGTGGGATCACCCAGCACACGACCGAACACGTTGACCGGGCTCGCCGGCCGGATCTCGTCGCCCCGGCTGGAGGGCGTGGGTCCGAAGAAGATGCAGAAGGCGGAGCCCGGGGGCCAGTAGGCGAGATCGCCCATGTCCACCACCTCGCGGGGGTCCTCCGCCTTGGCCTTCACCGGGATGCCAAAGTAGATCTCGTCGCTCCACGTCTCGCCGGGGATGTCGAGCGGCAGCGCGTCCCAGACCGCCGCCGCCGTCTTCGAGCCGTTGAGCACCGCGTCGGCCGTGACGCGGCCCGCGGTGATCCGGATCTTCCTGTCCGCCATGTGGATTCGTCCGCCCCGCTCCGAGTGTAGCCCCGGGCCGAGGCCGGCGGCAAGGCGAAGCCCCTCTCAGCCGTTCATCGCGGCGGCCCTGTTGGCGTAGACCCAGAGCTCGATCAGGCTCGGGTGCAGGCGATCCCCCGGGTCAGATGCCGAGACGCCGGCGGTAGGCGGCCAGCCGGGCCTCCAGCGCCGCGCGGTCGGGAACGCCGGCAACACCCTCCGCCTCCACCGAGGCCGCGGCGCAGCACGCGGCGACGGCGGCGGCGTCCCAGGCGTTGCCGTCCCGGTTGTAGGCGACGAGCAGCGCGGCCGCGAAGACGTCGCCCGCGCCGGTGGCGTCCTTCTCCACCGCCACGTCCGGCTCGACGCCGTACCGCTCGCCGTTGACGAAGAGGACCGCCCCGTCGGCCCCGCGGGTAACCGCGCCGACCGGGACCTGCTGGAACCACTCGAGCGCGTCCTTCTCGAACGGCTCCACGTCCTCGTGGCTGACCACCAGGGCCTGCACCCGCGGCAGGACCAGGTCCGCGTCCTCCCACGGCTGGGGCGCCAGCACTCCACCCTTGCCCCGCTGGCGCATCCAGCCCTGCGGCAGGGCCACCAGCGAGGTCTCGGGGAACGCGACGGCCAGACCCGGATCCACCTCCCCGGTGACCGGGGCGAGCGCCCCGAGCGTCGCGTCCCGCCAGGCTTCGGGCAGCGCCTCCGCCTCCAGGTCGGCGGCGCGGGCGAGGACGGCGAGCTCCCGCGACCGCCCACCCTGCCCGCCCCGGGTCGGGCCGATGCGGAACGTGGTGGTCTGCTTCGCGGGAACGCTCACCACCTCGATGTCGTCGGGGATCGCGTCGCGCGGAAAGTCCGGCCCGTACGAGGTGAGCAGGCCCACGCGGAGACCAAGCCGGTGGGCGGTCATCGCGGTGTAGTAGGCGGCCCCGCCGGGCCGGGTCCCCCGCGGCGTCTGGTCCAGCGTGACGTGCCCGATCGCGACAAAGTCCACCGCGGTCAGATCGCCATCTGCTTGGCGATGATCTCCTTCATGATCTCGGAGGTCCCGCCCCCGATCGTCATGAGGCGGATGTCCCGGAAGAAGCGCTCGATGGGGTACTCGCGCATGTAGCCGTAGCCCCCGTGGAGCTGCACGCACTCGTAGGCGACCTTCTGGGCCATCTCGGCGGTGAAGAGCTTCACCATCGAGATCTCCTTCACCGCCTCCTCCCGGTCCCGGTACTTCAGGCACGCCGCGTAGGTGAGCCAGCGCCCGGCCTCGATGAGGGTGGCCAGGTCGGCGAGCTTGTGCCGCACGACTTGCTTCCTGGCGAGCGGCTCGTCGAAAGCGTGGCGCTGCTGGACGTAGGCGATGGTGTCCTCCAGCGCCCGCTCGCAGCCGGCCACCGCGTGCAGGCCCGCGACCAGGCGCTCCCGCTGGAACACGCGCATGACCTCGTAGAAGCCCTTGCCCTCGGCGCCCAGGAGGTTGCCGGCGGGCACCCGCATCCCCTCGAAGGCGAGCTCGGCGGTGTCGGAGGCGCGGTTGCCCATCTTGTCGAGCTTGCGGCTCACCGTGAAGCCGGGCGTGTTGCGCTCCACCAGGAACATCGAGATCCCGCGGTGGCGTCCCTTCCCTCCCTCTCCCCCCCGTGGAGAGGGCAGGGTGAGGGGGTCATGAATGCGCGCGGCCACGAAGTAGAGGTCGGCCAGCACCCCGTTGGTGATGAACATCTTGGAGCCGTCCAGCACGTAATGGTCGCCGTCGCGCACCGCGCGGGTCCGGATCGCGGCCACGTCGGAGCCGCCGCCCGGCTCGGTCACCGCGATCGCGGTGAGGGCCTCCCCGCGGCAGATCGCGGGCAGGTACTTCTCCTTGAGGGCCTCGCTGCCTGTCCAGTAGAGGTGCGGCGACGCCATGTCGGTGTGCACGCCCACCGCCATCGCGAGCGAGGCGCAGCGGGCCCGCGCCATCTCCTCGCACAGCACCGCGGTGGTGAGCACGTCGGCGCCGGCGCCCCCGTACTTCTCGTCGTACTCGACGCCCAGGAAGCCGAGCGCACCCATCTTCGGCCAGATGGACTTGGGGATCTCGCCCGCCTGCTCCCACGCCTCGACGTGCGGCTCCACCTCCTTCTGCACGAAGGCCCGCACCGCCTGCCGGAACATGTCGTGGTGCTCGTCGAAGATCTTCATGTCGCCCCGCTCAGGCCCATCTGGCCTTTACCGCTTCGCGATCCACCACCCCGTCCGCGCCGCGGGGCAGGGCGTCGCAGAACGCCACCACGTGCGGTCGCTTGAATCGCGCGATCTTGCCGCCCACGAAGTCGGTCACCTGCTGGGCGGTGTGCGCCCCCGGCGCGGCCACCTCCACCACCGCCTTGACCGCCTCGCCCCACTTGGGGTCGGGGATCCCGTACACGCAGACGCCGGTGACGCCGGCCATCTGCATGATCACCGCCTCGACCTCCGCCGGGTACACGTTCTCCCCGCCCGGCTTGATCAGCTCCTTCTCCGGCTTGCGCTTGACGTAGTGGAGATAGCCGTCGGCGTCGAAGCGGCCGACGTCGCCGGTGTGGTGCCAGCCGTTGCGGAAGGTGTAGGCGGTGACGTCGGGCTGACCGAAGTAACCCTGAAAGACCAGCGGGCCTCGCACCACGATCTCCCCGGGGGCGCCGTCCGCCACCTCGCGATCGTAGTCGTCCACGAGCCGCACCCGCGCGGCGGGCACCGGGCGTCCGGAGGCGCCCGGCCGCTCGGCCACGCGCTGGATGGTCACGAAGCCGCTCGTCTCGGACTGCCCGAAGCCGGTCCAGAACTGGGCGCGGGTCTTCTCGTGCAGACGCTGGATGGTCGGGGGCGTGTCGAGGCCGGAGACGTGGGTCAGGCTCGCGAGCGCGCTACCCGCCTTCTCGGCCGCGTCGAGCAGGCTCGCCAGCACCGGGGGAAAGTCGGACAGGTGGGTGACCTGGTGGCGGTCGATGAGCGCCACCGCCTCCGCCGGCTCGAAGCGCGACACGATCACGCTGGCGCCGCCCGCGTGCATGTGGGCCATCGCCATGCCGAGCGCGCTCACGTGGAAGAGCGGCAGGGCCGCCAGGTAGCGGTCCCGCGCGGTGAAGCCGAGGCAGCTGATCGTGCTGAGGTTGGCCGCGATCACGTTGGCGTGGGTGAGCACGGCCCCGCGGGGCACCACGTCCACCGCGGCGGTCGAGATCACCGCAAACGGGGCGTCGGCGGGCACGTCCGCGACGGCCGGGGCCGGACCCGGACGGTAGAGGCCCGCGAGCGGCGCGAAGCCCGCCCCCGCGCCCTCCCCGAGCTGATAGCGATGGGACACCCCGGCGCCGGTGAGCCAGTCGCCCACGAGGGGCTGCGTGGAGGCGTCCACCACCATCACCGCGGGCCGCGCCCGCTCCACCACCCGCTCGACCTCCTGGGCGGTGAGCCGCCAGTTGATCGGATAGGCGATGAGGCCCTGGCGGGCGCACGCCCCGTAGAGCTCGAGGTACGCCGCGTCGTTCTGGGCGAGGATGCAGACCCGGTCGCCCGCCGCGAGCCCGAGACCGGCGAGCCCGGTGGCCAGCTCGTCCACGCGCCGCGCGAGGGCCCGGAACGACAGGACGCGCTCGCCCTGGATGACCGCGGGCGCGTCGCCGTAGGCGGCCGCGCCGCGCGCGATCATGTCGTGGACCGAGAAGGCGTGAACGCTCAGCTCAGCCACCGCTTTCTCCGCTTGTAGTGCTTCACGTCGCGGTACGACTTCCGGGCGCCCACCTCGGTGAGCCCCAGGTAGAACTCCTTGATGTCCGCGTTCTCCCGCAGCGCCTCCGCGTTGCCCTCCAGCACGATCCGGCCATTCTCCATCACGTACCCGTGCTCCGCGATGCCGAGCGCCAGGGTCGCGTTCTGCTCCACCAGCAGCACGGTGAGCCGCTGCTCCCGGTTCAGGCGCTGGATGATCTCGAAGATCTCCTCCACCAGCATCGGAGCCAGCCCCAGCGAGGGCTCGTCGAGCAGCATCACCCGCGGCGAGGCCATGAGCGCCCGGCCGATCGCGAGCATCTGCTGCTCGCCGCCCGACAGGTAGCCCGACTGCACGCTGCGCCGCTCCTTCAGCCGCGGGAAGTACTCGTAGACCCGCGCGATGCCGTCGGTCACCTTGCGCCGGTCGCTCTGCACGTGGGCCCCCGCGATCAGGTTCTCCTCGGTGGTCAGGTGCTCGAAGACGCGCCGGCCCTCGAAGACCTGCACGAGGCCGCGCTTGACGATCTCGTGCGGGGGCAGCCGGTCGATGCGCGCGCCGTCGAACTCCACCCCGCCCTTCGTCACCTCGCCGCGCTCGGAGCGGAGCAGGCCCGAGATGGCCTTCAGCGTGGTGGTCTTGCCCGCGCCGTTGGCCCCGAGCAGCGTGGTGATGCCGCCCTCCCGCACGTTCACCGACACGCCCTTGAGGACGAGGATGACGCCGTCGTAGATGACCTCAATGTTGTTGAGCGTGAGCATGGGGCCCCCGGTGTGTCCTGGTCTGTCAGCTCCACCCCCTTCACCCCGCCCTCTCCCCCGTGAAGGGGAGAGGGGGGTGAAAAGGAGAGGCCTATTTGGCTGCCTTGATGTGCTTGGCCAGGACGTCCGAGTAGGCCTTGTCCCACTCGGTGGCCTTCACGAACTTCCCGCCCTTCACGGTGAAGATCTGGACCCAGCCGCCACCCTCGTGGTCGGCCGCGGTGATCTCGAGCGGCGGCACGAGCCCGCCCAGCGTGAAGCCCTTGATCTTCTCGAAGCCGAGCTTGACGTCGGCCCCCGTGATCGGGCCGCCCGACTTCGCCTTCAGCGCGTTGCGGACCGCCTCCACGTGGACCGCCGCGATCAGCACGCCGCGGTTGTAGAGCACGGTGTTCACCATCTCCTTCGGCGCCTCCTTGCCCTGCTTCTTGTACATGTCGCGGATCTCGTTCAGCACCGGGTAGTCGGTGCCGACTCCCGCGAACTGCATCGCGTTGTAGCCCTCGGCGGCCGCGAAGCCGCCGGCGGCCTCGATGTCGGCCTCGGAGGCGCCCCACACCATCGCCACGATCTTCTTCAGCGGGAAGCCGATCCGCTTCAGCTCCTTGATGGACACCGAGGGGGAGCGCCCGAACAGATGGGTGATCACGAAGTCCGCCCGGTACCGCTGGGCGATGTCGAGCACCTGCGCGCCCATCTCCACGCCCGGGGGCGGGACCGCGAAGGTCTTGAGCTGGAAGCCCTCCATGCCGGCGAGATCCTCCAGGATCGGCAGCGGCTCGCGGCCGGCCGGATTGTCGTAGAAGAGATACGCGATCTTCTTGCCCTTGAGGCTGCCGCCGAGCTGGGTCTTGGCGAACTTGACGCCCACCGCGGCCTGCGACCAGTACGACGCGGCGATCGGGAAGATGTACGGGTACTTGGTGCCATCGGCCGCCGCGGAGGTGCCGAAGCCCGGCGAGGTGCCGGGGATCCGGTCCTCGGTCAGCTTCTGGGTCAGGGCCTGGGTATGGGGGGTGCCGTAGATGCCGATGAGCACCGCCCCTTCCTTCTTGTGCCGCTCGTAGGCCTCCATGCCCTGCGGCACCTTGTACTCGTGGTCGATCTCGAGGACGCGGAGCTTGTGCCCTTCCACGCCACCCTTGGAGTTCACCAGGGCGACGTAGTCGTGGTAGCCGGGACACAGGTTGACGCCCACCAGCTGGGTCGCCCCGGTGCGGTCGCACTGCAGGCCGAGGACGACCTCCTTCTGGGCCGACGCGGGCGCCGGGGCTCCCAGCGTCACGCCGGCGACCAGCAACAGCCCGATCAGTAGAGAGAGGGCTCGCTTCATTGGGTGCTCTCCTTTCGGTCTCACGTTCAGTATGCGAATGGCCACACCCGGAAGTAGCTCCGGATGTTTCGCCACAACCGGTTGAGCCCCTCCGGCTCAACCACCAGGAACACGATGATCAGCACCCCGAACAGGATCAGCCGCACGTTGGGGATGATGTTCAGCATCGCCTGCGAGGAGGAGAAGAACATTCCCCCGAAGGCCTCCATCACGACGCGGCTCGCGATGGGCAGGAGCGTCACGAAGATGGCCCCGAAGATGGACCCGAGCACCGACCCCAGCCCGCCGATGATGATCATGGCCAGGTAGTCGATGGACACGTTGATCTGGAACTGCTCGTAGTTTGCGATGCCCAGGTAGTAGGTGTAGAGCACGCCGGTGACGCCCGCGTAGAACGACGAGATGCCGAAGGACAGGAGCTTGTAGCGGAAGATGTCGATGCCGATGATCTCGGCCGCGATGTCCTGGTCGCGGATGGCGATGAAGGCGCGCCCGATCCGGCTCCGCACCAGGTTCATGGTCCCGACCACCGCCAGGACCACGAAGAAGAGCAGGAAGAAGTACATCTCGGTCTGGGTGGCGATCTCGTGGCCGAAGAGGCTCGGCCGCGGCATCTGGATGGAGGCCTGCACGCCGCCGCTGATCCAGGTCACGTGGTTGATCGTCCACTCGATGATGAGCTGGCCGGCCAGCGTGGCGATGGCGAGGTAGAGGCCCTTGATGCGAAGCGACGGGATCCCGACCACCGCGCCCACCGCCGCGGCCATCAGTCCGCCCGCCGGCAAGGCCACCCAGAAGGGCAGGCCCAGGCGCACCACCAGATTGGCCGCGGTGTAGGCGCCCACCGACATGAAGGCGCCGTGGCCGATCGAGATCTGCCCGGTGTAGCCGACCAGGATGTTGAGACCGAGCGCGCCCACCACCGCGATCGAGACCAGGTTGATGAGCGAGAGGTAGTACTCGTGGAGCATGAGCGGGAGCACCAGGAAGATCACCACCACGATCGCCGCGACCGCCCACCGCGCGATCGGCAGCGGATAGAGGGCCATGTCGGCCTCGTACGTCGTCTTGAGAACCCCGGACTCGCGATGGAACATGGTCAGACCCGCTCGATGATCGCCTTGCCGAAGATCCCGTACGGCCGGACCATCAGCGCGACGATCATCAGGAGGTAGGGCGCAAAGTCCTTGGTGCCGCCGCCCACGTAGGGATCGACGTAGCCGGCCGCCACGTTCTCGACGATCCCGACCACGAGCCCGCCCACGATGGCGCCCGGGATCGAGTCGAGGCCGCCCAGGATCACCACCGGGAAGACCTTGAAGCCCACCAGAGCCAGGTGCGTGTCCACGCCCAGCAGGCTGCCCCACACGATACCGCCCAGCGCGGAGACCACGCCCGCCATGGACCAGGCGAGCGCGAAGTAGCGCTCGACGTTGATGCCCATCGCCATGGCCACCTGCTGGTTGTCGGCCACCGCCCGCATCGCGATGCCCTTGCGACTCTTGAGGAAGAACCAGCCGAACGCGCCCAGGAACAGGATGCTCACCGCCGCGCCCACGAGCTGGATGGGTGGCACGAACAGCGGGCCCCAGATGAACGGCTCGTCGCTGATGGGCAGGGTCAGCGCCCGGGTCTCGGCGCCCCAGAGGATCGGGCCCAGCCCGCGCAGCACCGCCGCGAGCCCGATGGTGGCCATGATCACCGCCACCACCGGGCGGCCGATGAGTGGACGCAGCACGACCCGCTCGAGCCCGAAGCCGAAGCTGATCATGGCGGCCAGCCCCACCACCACGGACAGCCAGAGGGGGGCGCCGTAGGAGCCGAGGGCCACCGCGACCACGAAGCCCGCGATCATGACGAACTCGCCCTGGGCGAAGTTGATCGCGTCGGTGGCTTTGTAGACCAGGACGAAGCCCAGCGCGATCAGCGAGTACATCAGCCCGATGAGGATGCCGTTGGACATCAGCAGCGCGAAGAACTGCCAGTCGAAATCAAGCATGGCTGAGCGTTCCCGCCTCCACGTCCGCGATCCGCACCCGCGACTGGATGTTGGCCTGCCGGCCGTCCTCGTAGGTGATCAGGGTGCTCAGCTCGACTTCCTCGCCGCCGGTGTAGAAGGCGTCGATGACCTCCGCGTACTTCTCGGCCACGAAGCGGCGCCGCACCTTGCGGGTGCGGGTCATCTCCGCGTCGTCCGCCTCCAGGTCCTTGGTCAGGAGCAGGAAGCGCCGGATCTTGGTGCTGTCGGGCAGGGTCGCATTGCCCTTGGCGATCTCCTCCCGGATCAGGTCCCGCACCTCCGCCTTCTGGGAGAGGTCCATGTAGCTCGTATATGGAATGCCCCGGCGCTCCGCCCAGTTCCCCACCGTGTTCAGATCGATCGCGATCATGGCCGCCACGAAGGACTTCTCGTTGCCGAAGGCGACCGCCTCCCGGATGTAGGGACTGAACTTGAGCTTGTTCTCGATGAACTGGGGCGCGAAGGGCGTCCCGTCCCGCATGGCCCCCACGTCCTTGGCCCGGTCGATGATGACCAGGTGCCCCCGCGGGTCCAGGAAACCCGCGTCCCCGGTGTGGAACCACCCCTCGCCGTCCACGACCTCCCGGGTGGCCTCCTCGGCCTTGTAGTAGCCCTTGAAGATGCCGTGGCTGCGGATCAGCACCTCGCCGCGGTCGGCGATCTTCACCTCGATGCCCGGGCACGGCCGCCCCGCCGAGGTCGGATTGGCCTCGGCATCCGGCTGGATCGAGATCAGCGCGCTCGACTCGGTGGAGCCGTAGACCTGCTTGAGGTTCACCCCGATCGAGCGGAAGAAGCGGAAGGTGTCCGGCCCGAGCGGGGCGCCGCCGGTATAGGCCCAGCGGGCCCGCCGCAACCCGAGCTGGTCGCGGATCGGGCCGTAGACGAGGAACTCCCCGAGCGCCAGCTGCAGCCGGAGCCACAGCGGGACCGGCTTGCCGTCCGAGCGCAGGATTTCCGCCTCCTCCGCCACGCTCCGGAAGCGCGCGAACACGCGGCGCTTGAGCGGGGTGGCGTCCGCGGCCCGCACCTGCACGGAGGTCAGCATGTTCTCCCAGATCCGCGGCGGGGCCAGCACGGTGGTCGGCCCCAGCTCGCGCAGGTCGCGCTGGACGGTCTCGGGGCTCTCCGGGCAGTTGCAGCAGAAGCCCGAGGCGAGGCTGAGCACCAGCGAGTACAGCGAGTCCCCGACCCAGGCCATCGGCAGGTAGCACAGCCACTCGTCGGTGGCGCGCACGTCCTCCGCGGCCATGAACGTCCGCGCGGTGGCCACCACGTTGCCGTGGGTCAGCATCGCCCCCTTGGGGCTGCCGGTGGTGCCGGAGGTGTAGCAGATCATGGCCACGTCGTCGGGCCGGCCCTTCTCCACCTCCGCGTCGAAGGCGCCCGGGTGCTTCTCGGCGTGCTTGCGGCCGAGCTCCTCGACCTCGTCGAAGGACTTGAGCCAGTCGAAGCGGGACCGGGTGAGCCCGCGCGCGTCGTCGAAGATCACGTGCCGGAGCGCGGGCAGCTGGTCGCGCAGCGAGATGATCTTGTCGACCTGCTCCTGGTCCTCGGCCACGATGATCGCGGCCTCCGCGTGACTCCACACGTACTGCAGCTCGCGGGCGATCGAATCCTGGTAGACCGGCACCGCGATACCCCCGAGGGCCTGCGCGGCGAGCTGCGCCTGGTAGAGGCGCGGCCGGTTGTCCCCGATCACCGAGAGCTTCTCGCCGCGGCGGAAGCCGAGGGCGGCCAGCCCGAGCGCGAAGTCGCGCACGTGGTCGTGGTACTCGCGCCAGGTCTGGGTCTGCCAGATCCCGCGGTCCTTCTCGCGGATGGCGGGGCGGTCGGCCCGCTCGCGCGCGTTCTTGACCAGCAATCGGGGGAGCGTCGTGACCTCGCCGGGGATCTGCGCCATTTGGCTAGTGCCTCCCTGCCTTCACGTCTCCGAGATAGGCCTTGATGACGCGCGCGTCGGCCCGCACCTCGTCGGGCGTGCCCTC
Source organism: Candidatus Methylomirabilota bacterium (assembly GCA_035249225.1). Classification (GTDB taxonomy): domain Bacteria; phylum Methylomirabilota; class Methylomirabilia; order Rokubacteriales; family CSP1-6; genus CAMLFJ01. Next base: position 17,519 of record DATFGS010000249.1, read on the forward strand.
CGCGATCTTCTGCCCCATGTCCAGCACCGCGACCCGGTCCGAGATGTCCATGACCACGCCCATGTCGTGCTCGATGAGGATGATGGTGGTCCCCCACTCCTGGTTCACGTCGAGGACGAAGCGGGCCATGTCCTCCTTCTCCTCGTGGTTGCACCCGCCCATCGGCTCGTCGAGCAGCAGGATCCTCGGGTCCAGCGCGAGCGCGCGCCCCAGCTCCACGCGCTTCTGGAGCCCGTAGGCGAGGGAGCCGGTGGGCCGGCGCCGGAGGTCCTGGATCTTGAGGAAGTCGATGATGTCCTCGACCCGCCGGCGGTGGGCCACCTCTTCCTTCTGGGCGAGCCCCCAGTACACGAAGGAGCTCAGCACCCCCGCGCGCATGTGCACGTGACGCCCGAGCATCAGGTTGTCGAGCACGGTCATGCCCTTGAAGAGCGCGATGTTCTGGAAGGTGCGGGCGACCCCCAGCTCGGCCACCCGGCTCGGCGCGCTCTGGGTGATGTCGGCGGCGTCGAGGGTGATGCGCCCGGTGTCCGGGTGGTAGAAGCCGCTGATCATGTTGAGCAGCGTCGTCTTGCCCGCGCCGTTGGGCCCGATCACGGAGAGGATCTCGCCCCGCCGCACCTCGAGGCTCACCCGGTTCACGGCGAGGACGCCGCCGAAGGACTTGGACACCCCCGCGATCTGGAGCTGCGAGCTCATGTCAGGGCCCTCACGAGAGCCAGCGTTTCCGCCGCTTGTAGTGTTTGACGTCGCGATAACTCTTCCGCTGGCCCACCCCGGACAACCCCAGGTAGAACTCCTTGATGTCCTCGTTCTCGCTCACCGTCTTCACGTCCCCGTCCAGCACCACCCGCCCGTTCTCCATCACGTAGACGTACTGGGCGAAGCGCAGCGCCATGTTGGCGTTCTGCTCGGCGAGCAGGACCGCCACCCGCTCCTCGCGGTTGAGACGCCCCACGATCTCGTAGATCTCCTGCACCAGCATCGGGGCCAGACCCATGGAGGGCTCGTCGAGCAGCATCAGCCGGGGATGGGCCATGAGGGCGCGGCCGATCGCGAGCATCTGCTGCTCCCCGCCCGAGATGTAGCCGGCCCGCACCGCGCGGCGGTCCCGCAGGCGGGGGAAGTACTCGTACACCCGCTCCAGGTCCGGCCCGAGCGAGCGCCCGTTGCGCCGCGTGTAGCCGCCGGCCAGCAGGTTGTCCTCCACCGTCAGGTGCTCGAACACGTGACGCCCTTCCATCACCTGGACCACGCCCCGCCGCACGACCTCGGAGGCCGCACGGCGGTGGATCGCCTGCCCGCCGAGCTCCACCCCGCCCTTGGTCACCTCGCCCCGCTCGGTGCGCAGGAGCCCGGAGATGGCCTTGAGGGTGGTGGACTTGCCCGCGCCGTTGGCTCCGAGGAGGGCGACGATGCCCTCCTCGGGAACCTGGAGCGACACGCCCTTCAACACGAGGATCACGTGGTCGTAGATCACCTCGATGTTGTTGACCGACAGCAGCGGGCGCGCGGCGACGCTCACGAGGGCTCGCTCGTCCTAGTTCTCTTTCGAGCAGTCGCGCGCCGAGTAGCCGAGCTTCTTGCCTTCCTCGATCGCGGCCGCCTCGAGCTTCGGGCGGACGACCTCCTTCATGGGCTGGACCCACTCGGAGACGATGTTCCACTTCTTGCCGTCCCACTGCTGGATCAGGACCGGCCCGTTGCCCTCGTGGTCCTCGCAGGTCACCTTCACCGCGTGGGTGAAGCCCTTGAGCCCGATCTGGTCGAGGCGCGCGTCGGTGATGGCGAAATGCTCGTAGCCCCAGCGCACCTGCTCGGTGGTCAGGGGCTTGTTGCCGTACTTGGCCATCGCGATCCGGAACGCCTCGGTCAGGTACATCGCGTTGACCAGGCCGCGGTTGTAGAGGGCCTCGCCGATCTTGTCCTTCGGCCCGATGTTCTTGCCCTTGTCGTACACGTGCTTGACGATGTCGGCGTGCACCTTGAAGCCGGCGCCGGGGGCGTGGAAGGTCGCGCCCTTGTAGCCCTTGGCCCCGTCGCCCGCCGGGATCACGTCGGCCTCGCTGGCCGACCACCAGTTGCCGATGAAGTGGTCCATCGGGTAGTTGATGGCGGCCGCCTCCTTCACCGCGACCTGGTTCATCACCCCCCAGCCCGACATGAACACCCACGCCGGGTTGATGCGCCGCACCTGGAGCCACGTGGCCTTCTGCTCCTGGCCGGGATGGTCCACCGCGAGCAGGGTCAGCTCGAAGCCGTACTTCTGGGCCAGCTCCTCCAGCGTCGGGTTGGCTTCCTTGCCGTAGGGGCTGTTGTGGTAGATGTGGACGATCTTCTTGCCCTTGAGCTTGTCGAGCCCGCCCTCCTGCTGGCCGATGTAGCGGATGACCGCGGAGGCCTGGCTCCAGTAGGTGGTCGGGAAGTTGAAGACCCACGGGAACCACCGGCCGTCGGCGGCCGCGGTCATGCCGTAGCCCATCGAGTGCACCACGATCTTGTCCACCCCCGCCTTGGGGATGAGCTGATAGGTGATGCCGGTGCTGAGCGGATTGAACACCATCGCCCCGCCGCTCTTGCCCTTGAGCCGCTCGTAGCACTCGACCCCCTGCTTGGTGTCGTACTGGGTCTCGCACTCCTCGACCACGAGCCGGACGCCGTTGATCCCGCCGTCGCGCTCGTTGAGCATCGTGAGGTAGTCCCACATCCCGTTCGCGAACGGGGTGCCGCTCGGCGCGTACGGGCCGGTGCGGTACACGAGCGAGGGGACGAACATCTCCTTGGCCTGGGCCGACACCGTCCCGGCCAGCGGGACGGCGATGACGGCAGCGGCGAGCAGCGCGATCGTGACGCGTCGTAGAGTCATGGCATCTCCTTTGTCAGTACGGGAACGGCCAGAGCCGCAGCTTCTCCTTGGCGATCTGCCAGAGACGGGCCAGCCCGTGCGGCTCGACGATCAGGAACAGGATGATGAGGCCACCGAACACCATCAGCTCGATCTGCTTCTGCAGGGCGACCGGCATGGCCAGCCCCAGCAGGTGGGGCACGTTGGTGAGGAAGATCGGGATCATCACGATGAAGGCGGCGCCCAGGAACGAGCCGAGGATCGAGCCGAGGCCGCCGATGATGACCATGAACAGCACCAGGAACGACACGTTGATGTCGAAGGCCAGGGTCTCCGCGCTCCCGAGGTAGAGGAACACGTACTCCGCGCCCGCGACCCCGCAGAAGAACGAGCTGATCGCGAACGCGAGCAGCTTGGTCCGCAGGGGGCGCACCCCGATGATCTCCGCCGCGATGTCCCGGTCGCGGATGGCCATCCACGAGCGCCCCACCCGCCCCCGCACCAGGTTCTTGGCGATCACCGCGAAGAGCGCCACCAGCGCCAGCGCGGTGAGGTAGCGCACCGGCGCGGTCGCCTCCGGTCCCGTCACCATGATCCCGAGCATCCGCCGGGGCGGCGCGGTGATGGTGCCGGAGGAGGCGTAGTTGGTGAACCACGCCACCTTGTTGAAGAGCCAGATCAGGAAGAACTGGGCGGCCAGGGTGGCCACCGCCAGGTAGAAGCCCTTGATGCGGAGCGACGGGATCCCGAAGAGCACCCCCACCAGCGCGGCCGCGAGCCCGGCCAGCAGGAAGGCGACCACGATGTTGAGCCCCGGGAACGCGGTGGTGATCTTGAAGGCGGCGTAGGCGCCGACCGCCATGAAGCCGCCGGTCCCGAGCGAGACCTGACCCGCGTAGCCGGTGAGCAGGTTCAGGCCGAGGGCGGCCAGCGCGTAGATCAGGAACGGGATCAGCACCGCCTGCAGCCAGTACTCGCTCGCCACCAGCGGGACCGCGATGACCGCGGCGGCCAGGGCGAGCGCGGCGATGACCCGGTCCTGGAGGATCGGGAACACCGCCTGGTCGCTGGCGTACGTGCTCTTGAACTGCCCCGCTTCCCGGTAGATCACACGCGCTCGATGATCTTCTCGCCGAAGAGGCCCTGCGGGCGCACGAGCAGGAACGCGAGGGCCAGCATGTAGGCGAACCAGTTCTCGATGGCTCCGCCGACGAGCGGGCCCCAGTACACCTCGGCCAGCTTCTCGCCGGTGCCGATGATCAGCCCGCCCACGATCGCGCCCGGCACCGAGGTGAACCCGCCCAGGATCAGCACCGGCAGCGCCTTCAGCGCGATGAGGGAGAGGCTGAACTGCACGCCGCTCTTGGCGCCCCACATGATGCCGGCCACGATGGCCACCAGGCCCGCCACCGACCAGACCACGATCCAGATCGTGTTGAGCGGGATGCCGATGGACAGCGCGGCCTCGTGGTCGTCGGCCACCGCCCGGAGCGCGCGGCCCACCCGGGTGCGCTGGAAGAACACCGCCATGATCGCCACCAGCACCGCGGCGGTGACCGCGGCGGTCAGCTCGAGGCGGTTGACCTGCACGCCCCACGCCATGAACGAGGTGTCGGGGATGCCGACGTCGAGCTTCTTCACGTCGCTGCCCCAGGCGAGCTCGCCGAAGCCCTCCAGGAAGAAGTTGAGCCCGATGGTGGCCATGAACAGGATGATCTGCTCCTGGTTCACGAGGGGGCGCAACACCACCCGCTCGATCGCGAAGGCCAGCGCGACCATCACCGCCATCGTCAGGACGAGCGCGATCACGAGCGGCGCCCCGCGCTCGATGAGCCCCACCAGGGTCAGCGCCGCGAAGAGCACCATCACCCCCTGGGCGAAGTTGAAGACGCCCGAGGCCTTGTAGATGAGCACGAAGCCCAGGGCCACCAGCGAGTACATGAGCCCGGCCGCGAGCCCGCCGATGAGCACCTCGATCAGGAAGGTCGGGCTGCCCGCCATGTCCCGGAAGGGCGCGACCAGCACCGCGGAGAGCAGGTCAAGCATGGGCCACCCCCAGGTAGGCGTCGATCACGCCCTGGTCGGCGCGGACCTCGTCGGGTCGGCCGTCGGCGATCTTGCGCCCGTAGTCGAGCGCGATCACCCGGTCCGAGATGTCCATCACCACGCTCATGTCGTGCTCGATGAGCGCGATGGTGGTGCCGAACTCGTCGTTGACCCCGAGGATGAAGCGGCACATGTCTTCCTTCTCCTCGACGTTCATGCCCGCCATCGGCTCGTCGAGCAGCAGGAGCTTGGGCTCGGCCGCGAGGGCGCGGGCCAGCTCGACCCGCTTCTGCAGCCCGTAGGGGAGCTTGCCCGCGGAGGCCTTGCGGATGGCCTGGATCTCCAAGAAGTCGATGATGCGCTCCACGAAAGCGCGGTGCTCGAGCTCCTGCTTCATGGCGGGGCCCCAGTAGAGCGCTTCCAGGAGGAAGCTGCCCCGCATCTTGAGCAGGCGGCCGGTCATGATGTTGTCGAGCACGCTCATGCCCTTGAAGAGCGCCACGTTCTGGAAGGTGCGCGCCACCCCGAGGGCGGCCACGTCGTAGGGCCGGAGCTGGGTCCGGTCGCGCCCCTCGAAGAGGATCTGGCCCTCGTAGGGCTGGTAGAAGCCGCTGACCACGTTGAGCAGGGTGGTCTTGCCGGCGCCGTTGGGCCCGATGATGGCCACGATCTCCCCGCGCCGGATCTCGAGGGTCACCCCCTCGAGGGCCTGCACCGCCCCGAAGCGCACGCTGATCCCGTTGACCTCGAGAAGCGGCGTAGGCGGCGGATCCGGCCGCACCGTCATCGGGCCGCCCCGGCGAAGGTCTCCGCCTCGCTGATTCGCACCGACGCCCGCACCGTGCCGGTGCGCCCGTCCTCGTAGGTCACCTGGGCCTCCACGTCGACGTGGTCGGCGCTGCCGTAGAGGGCCTCGATCAGCGGGGCGTACTTCTGGGCGACGAAGCCGCGCCGCACCTTGCGGGTGCGGGTGATCTCCTGGTCGTCCGCGTCCAGCTCCTTGTGCAGGAGCAGGAAGCGCCGGATCTGGGCCCCGCGCAGCGTCTCCTCGTCGAGCAGGCTCCGGTTGACCCGCACCACCTCGCGGCGGATCAGCTCGTAGACCTCGGGCTTCTGGGCCAGATCGGTGTAGCTCGTGTAGGCCAGGCCGCGGCGCTCCGCCCAGTTGCCGACCGAGGCGAGGTCGATGTTGATCAGCGCGCTCACGAAGCCGCGCCCGTGGCCCACGCAGACCGCCTCCTTGACGTACGGGGAGAACTTGAGCTTGTTCTCGAGGTACTTGGGCGCGAAGATCGTGCCCCCCGACAGCCGGCCCACGTCGCGGGCCCGGTCGATGATCTTGAGGTGGCCGTCCCGGTCGAAGAGGCCCGCGTCCCCCGAGTGCACCCAGCCGTTCTCGAGCGTCTCCCGGGTGGCTTCCGGATTCTTGTAGTAGCCCTGGAACACCCCCGGGCTCCGGTACATCACCTCGCCGGTCTCGCCGATGCGCACCTCGACGCCGGGCAGCGGCGGGCCCACCGTGTCGAGCTTGACGTCGTCGTCCTGCTGGATGCAGATCAGCGCGCTCGACTCGGTCATGCCGTAGAGCTGCTTCACGTTGATGCCGAGCGAGCGGTAGAACTCGAAGAGCTCGGGCCCGATCGCCTCGCCCGCGGTGTAGGCCACGCGGATCTTCCCCATGCCCAGGTTGTCGCGCAGGGGCCCGTACACGAGCAGCCAGCCGAGCGGGTAGAGCAGCCGGTCGAGCAGCGCGGGCGAGCGGTGCGCGAGGCGGCGGCGCTCCACCCGGCGCGCCACGTCGAGGAAGAAGTGCACGAGGCGCCGCTTGACCCACGCGGTGTCGTCCACCCGGATCATGACCGAGGTGAGGATGTTCTCCCAGATGCGGGGCGGCGCGAAGAAGTAGGTGGGGCCGATCTCCTTCAGGTCCGCCAGCACGGTGGCCGCGCTCTCCGGGCA